>JAISXY010000093.1 GCA_031270285.1 Campylobacteraceae bacterium | reverse complement strand
TAATCTTTCCAAACGCATGTAACAGCGGCTGAAGTTATCGTAATGCCTCTCTCTTTTTCTTGCTCCATCCAGTCGGTTGTAGCAGCGCCGTCATGAACTTCGCCGATTTTGTGCGACATGCCTGTATAATATAAAATACGCTCTGTTGTTGTAGTTTTACCAGCGTCTATATGCGCTGCGATTCCGATATTTCGGACTCTTTCTATTGGAGTTTTTCTTGCCATTTGTCAGTCCTTTATAATCTTTAAATTATTAAGAAAACAGCCTTTTGCAAATAAATAAAAGGTTGTTTTCATGGTATTTCTTACCAGCGATAGTGAGCAAACGCTTTATTTGCTTCAGCCATTTTATAAGTATCCTCTTTTTTCTTAAATGAAGCGCCGCGGTTGTTTGCAGCATCCATCAACTCATTCGCAAGTTTTTCAATCATAGTTCTTTCGCTTCTTTTTCTGGCGTATGAGATAATCCATCTAATCGCAAGCGCTTGCTGGCGCGCCGTTCTTACTTCAACGGGAACTTGATAAGTTGCGCCTCCTACACGGCGGCTTTTAACTTCTAAGACAGGTCTAATGTTATCAATAGCATTGTTAAATATATCAATGCCTTTGACTTCGCCGCTTTTTTTCTCAATCAATGCCAATGTGCCGTACATGATTTTAGTAGCGACGCTTTTTTTGCCGTCATACATCAACGCATTAATAAATTTTGCAACAACTTTACTTCCGTAAACAGGATCTGGGAGTACTTCCCGTACAGGAGATTTTCTTCTTCTCATTTTTTCTTTCCTTCAAATTGATTAAAGCAATTTTACTCAAACTCTGCCCAAAATTTAATGGCAGCGCCTGTGTTTTAAATTTACTTAATTTTAGTTATTTAGCCGCTGCTTTCGGTCTTTTAGTACCATATTTGCTTCGGCTTACCTTTCTGTTTGCAACACCTGCGGTATCTAAAGCGCCTCTTACGATATGATATTTAACGCCGGGTAAGTCTTTTACCCTTCCACCTCTTACCAATACTATAGAGTGCTCTTGAAGATTGTGTCCTTCACCGCCGATATAACTGATAACTTCAAAGCCGCTGGTGAGTCTCACTTTGGCAACTTTACGAAGCGCCGAGTTTGGTTTCTTTGGAGTTGTAGTATAAACTCTTGTGCAGACTCCGCGCCTTTGAGGGCACTGTTTTAGAGCGGGCGATTTGGATTTTTTTAAAACTTTCTCGCGCTCTTTTCTTACCAACTGATTAATAGTAGGCACATTGTTTCCTTTTTTTAATATTAGTAGTATTTTTCATAAAGAAAAATACCCGTGATTTTATTTAAAATATACTTAAAAAAAGGTTAAATTAAGTTTCTTAATCTAACCTCAACTACTATTGGTTCTCTCTCAAAACCGCACTTTCTTCATCATAGATACCTGTTCCAACAGGTATCATGCGCCCAATAATGACATTTTCTTTTAAATCTTCCAAATGATCTATTTTGGCCGCTATGCTGGCTTCGGTCAAGACTTTTGTCGTCTCCTGAAATGAAGCTGCGGAAATAATGCTGTCGCTGCCGATAGCCGCTCTTGTTACGCCAAGCAACACAGGTTCAGCTATTGCAGGCTCTCCGCCAAGTTTGATAATTCGCTCATTCTCTTCTTTAAACTTACGGCGGCTGATTAAATCGCCTACGATAAAGTTCGTATTGCCGCTGTCTAATATTCTAACCTGTCTTAACATTTGGGATACAATAATCTCTATATGTTTGTCGCTTATTGCAACGCCCTGTCTGCGGTAAACCTGCTGAATTTCGCTGATTAGATAATAGTGCAGCGCTTTTTCACCTAAAATCCTTAAAATATCATGGCTGGATGCAACGCCGTCAGTTAATTTTTCGCCTGCATGAACATATTCGCCTGCATGAACGTGTATCTGCTGCGACTTATCTATTAAATATTCGCTTGCTGCGTTGCTACCCTCTATAATAATTCTCTCTTTTGAACGAAGCGGTTTGCCAAATCTTATCACACCGTCAATTTCAGCTATAACGGCAGCATTTTTTGGTCGTCTTGCCTCAAACAGTTCGCTGACTCTTGGAAGACCTCCCGTTATATCTTTTGATTTTGCGACCGCTTTCGGCGTACGCGCTAATAAATCAGCCTGCTCCACTTCTGTGCCATTTTGTACAAAGATAGCGGTTTTTGGTTCAAGCTGATATTTCATTATCTCGCCGCTTTTTGTTGAAATAATAAGCATAGGCTTTATGCCTGTTGGAAGATATTCGTTAATAACAAGTCTGCTTTGACCCGTGAGTTCATCATACTGCTCGGTTGCACTTGTGCCTGATTCTATATCTTCAAATGTGATTTTACCGCTGCTTTCGGCAATAATCGGAGTTGAATACGGATCCCATTCCGCTATTATGGTCTGTTCGTCGCTTTTTGGAACAGCTATCAATGTGTTATCCGTAACTTCGGTATTATCGCCTACTTCAAGAATAGAATTTCGCGGGATATAGTGTCTTATAGCTTCCCTGTCGTCTTTGTCCGCAATAACTGCAAAGATACCTTTAATAGTTATTATATCGCCTTTTTTAAACTCATGATGCCTCTCAAGATAGTCTTCCTGCAGTTTATAAAATTTGACCACACCACTGGCATTCGCTCTTATCTTTTGCGTAATAGGTGCGCCGTCTTTTACTTTCAAATCAGCCGCATAAGGAATACGCTGAGGTACATTCCAGCCTTCTTTTATGATCTCTACGATACTGTCTTCCGCATCAACTTCCGCACCGTTTTCAAACGGTAAATAGAGTTTGCCTTCCACTTTTCCGCCGACGCCCGCAAGTTCGCTCGGTTTTGCAATATCATTTTTTCTCAATATATATTTTGCACTCTTTTTTTTGCCCTCAATATTAATGATGACCTCTTCATAAGCATAATCAACGCTGTATTTTCCTTTAAAAGGCGCTTTGATTTTAGGCTCTGCTAATAAAACTGCCGCATTTCGTCTGTTTGCTACTACAGTTTTATTGTCTTTTGTCGTATATGTTTTCAGGTTGTAAAAACGGATAAAGCCCTCTTTTTGAGCTACGATTTGTCTGTCCTGCTGTTCAGTTGAAGCTGTTCCTCCGATATGGAAAGTTCGCAGAGTAAGCTGAGTTCCAGGCTCTCCGATGGATTGAGCAGAGATAATACCTACCGCTTCGCCTGGTTTTACAAGTTTACCTTCTCCCAAGTTAATGCCGTAACATTTTGAGCACACGCCTTTTGAAGCTTTGCAGGTAGTAGGAGTTCTGATAACAACCGATTTTACTCCCGCTTCCGTTAAAGTTCTTGCTTTTTTCTCGTCTATTACAGTACCTTCGGCAAATATAACTTCATTTGTAATAGTATCTATAACATCTTCGGCTAACACTCTGCCAAAAGCTCTCTCTTCCAAAGACTCTATCAAATCGCCGCTCTCGGTTATCTCTGTTATCTCAACACCTTCATGTGTTCCGCAGTCTTCCATCGTAACTTTTACATTTTGCGCAACATCTATCAATTTTCTTGTCAAATATCCGGCATTTGCAGTTTTTAACGCAGTATCCGCCAAACCTTTTCTGGCGCCATGAGTAGAGATAAAATACTCTAATACATTTAACCCTTCGCGAAAGTTAGAGGTAATAGGCGTCTCAATGATAGAGCCGTCAGGTTTTGCCATAAGACCTCTCATGCCGGCAAGCTGTCTTATCTGCGCAGCGCTTCCTCTAGCTCCGGAATCTGACATCATGTATATAGAGTTAAAACCGTCTTTATCGCTTCTTACAAGTTTCATCATTTCTGCTGCGATAATATTATTTGTATCTGTCCAAATATCTACGATTTTATTGTATCTTTCCTGTTCGGTTATAAGACCGCCGCCGAATTGCTGCTGTATTTCGCGCACTTTCTTTTTGGCTTCGTCTATACTTTTTTTCTTGGATTCGGGTATCCTGATATCATCTATAGAGATAGAAATTCCTGCATCCGTAGCATATTTAAAACCAAGATTTTTCAAATTATCTAAAAATTCAGCCGTTACTTCATAGCCGCCCTCTTTATATACAAAATCAATCAAAGAGGCGATATTTTTCTTTTTTAATATTGTGTTCCAAAACTCTTCCGGAACAAAATCGGGAATAGCGTTTTTAAAGATAAGTCTGCCTGCTGTTGTAAATATAGTTCTGTTATCTACTCTTGTTTTAATCTTTGCATGTATATCAAGGTATCCGGACTCTATAGCTATCATGACTTCGTCAATATTCGCAAAAATTTTATTTGAGCCTTTGGCGTTGTGTTTTTCCAAAGAGAGATAGTAAAGCCCCAAAACCATATCCTGCGAAGGAATAGTAACTGCCTTTCCGCTGGCTGGCAGCAGGATATTCATGGAACTTAACATCAATACTTTGCATTCTGTTATCGCTTCTTGAGAAAGCGGTACATGCACAGCCATCTGGTCGCCATCAAAGTCTGCGTTAAAAGCGGCGCAAACTAACGGATGAAGCTGTATCGCTTTTCCTTCAACCAAAATCGGATGAAATGCCTGAATAGAGAGTTTATGCAGTGTAGGAGCGCGGTTTAACATGACAGGATGGTCTTTAACAACCTCCGATAAGCACTCCCAAACTTCATTTGTTTTTGCCTCTATCATTTTTTTAGCCTGCTTAACGGTTGTAGCGTAACCTTTCTCTTCAAGGCGCGCTAAAAGATGCGGTTTAAACAGTTCCAGCGCCATAAGTTTCGGAAGCCCGCATTGATCCATTCTAAGTTTTGGTCCGACAACGATTACCGAACGACCGCTAAAATCAACTCTTTTTCCAAGAAGATTTTGACGAAAACGTCCCTGCTTTCCTTTAATGATTTCGGATAATGACTTTAATGGGCGCTTATTTGAACCCTTAACGGCATTTGCGCGTCTGCCATTATCAAAAAGTGCGTCCACAGACTCTTGAAGCATACGCTTTTCATTTCTTATAATAATATCGGGCGCATCAAGTTCCAATAATCTTTTTAAACGCGAATTTCTGTTAATAACACGGCGATAGAGGTCGTTTACATCCGAAACCGCAAACTTTCCGCCGTCAAGCGCAACAAGCGGACGAAGATCGGGCGGCAGAACGGGAAGTACGGTTATCATCATCCATTCGGGACGATTGCCGCTGTTTAAGAATGCTTCTACAACCTTTAATCTTTTTACTATTGTCTTTTTCTTGGCTTCTGAATTTGTAGTGTTTATTTCAGCTTTTAACTCTTCTAATATAGCCACCAAATCAAGCTCGGACAGCATTTTTTGTATAACATTTCCGCCCATCGCAGCCTTAAAGCCTGTATTTTCAAATCGCTGCAATAAAGATTGGTGCTGTTCTTCATTTAAAACATCGTATTTGGCGACTTTTTTTGTATTTTCGTTATCATAATATGCTTCGCCCGCCTCTTCAACTATATAAGCTTCATAATAAAGCACGCGCTCCAAATCTTTCATTTTTATGCCAAGAAGCGTGCCGATACGGCTTGGAAGGGAGTTTACATACCAGATATGCGCAACCGGAGTTACAAGTTCTATATGTCCCATGCGTGAACGCCTGACTTTTGTACTCGTTACTTCAACGCCGCATTTTTCACATTTAACGCCTTTGTAGCGCATTTTTTTATATTTGCCGCACAAGCATTCGTAATCTCTAACGGGACCGAAAATTTTAGCGCAAAACAGTCCGTCGCGTTCCGGTTTTAGCGTACGATAGTTGATTGTTTCCGGCTTTTTAACTTCGCCGTAACTCCATGTTTTTATTTTATCCGGACTTGCCAAACGCAGTTGAAATGCTTTAAAATCACGCGGTCTATTCTCTTCGTTCACATTTATTAATTCAAATCTTTTCATTATTCGTCCACCTCATCATAAATCTCAACATCTAATGCCAAAGACTTTAACTCATTCGTTAAAACAAAAAATGTTTCAGGAACGCCCGTATGCGGGATATTTTCGCCTTTTGTTAAAGCTTTGTACGCACTGACACGCCCTTCTACATCGTCTGACTTAACTGTGAGCATCTCTTGAAGGGTATTTGCCGCACCGTAAGCTTCAAGCGCCCAAACTTCCATCTCTCCGAATCTTTGTCCGCCAAATAGCGCTTTTCCGCCTACAGGCTGCTGCGTTACAAGAGAGTAAGGTCCTGTACTTCTTGCATGTACTTTTTCATCAACCAAATGGTGAAGTTTCAACATATACATGTAACCTACATTGACTCTTTCCTGCATTTTTCTGCCCGTTTTACCGTCATACAGTTCCGTTTTACCGTCGCTTTCAATTTTTGCCATTTCAAATAGAGCGGCAAACTCTTCTTGATTTACACCCTCAAATACAGGAGTTGCAAATTTAACGCCCCTGCTCCAATCTTTTGCATATTCCAAAAGGCTCTCGTCATCAAGGCTGCCGACAAATTTTTTAGCATTCATGAGTTTTGCAATATCAGCAATCTCTACCATTTTTTTACGCAAAGCTTGCAGCCATTCGCCCGTTTTATTGACCATAATTTCATTTATCTGTTCACCAAGTTTCCAACCCGCAAGACCTAAATGCACTTCAAGAATTTGACCGATATTCATACGCGAAGGAACACCGAGAGGATTTAAAATAATATCTACAATCTCGCCGTTTTTCAGATAAGGCATATCAACTTCAGGAACAATATTTGAAACAATGCCCTTGTTTCCATGTCGTCCCGACATTTTATCGCCTACTTTTATTTTTCGCTTAGCGGCTATATAAACTTTGACAAGCTTTACTACTCCGTTTGGCAAAATATCGTCTTTTTCAACAATATTCAGTTTATTGTCATGTTCGTCTTTTAGCTTTTTTTTCTCATTTTGGAAGTAGTTTTTAAGCTGTTCGTATTTGGCTTGAACATCTTCGCTGAAAGCTTTCACTAATACATTTAGAGCGAAACGGTTTACATTTGCCAAATCCTCTTTTGAGATATTGCTTCCTTTTTTATAAACCTTTCTGTTTATCTCTTGCTCTTTACTGAGTTTCTCATATGAAAGCAGCGAGTTAATGCGCAACATCTCCTCTCTATCAAGCATCAAAAGCTTATCATGATGCTCTCTGTCAAGTATTTCTTTCTCTTTTTCATACGCCTTTATCGCTCTTGGATCTTTATCGTAACCTTTTTTGGTAAATATCTTAACATCTGTTACAACGCCTTCCATAGATGGAGTAGCATATAGAGATTTATTTACTACATGTCCCGCTTTTTCGCCGAAAATCGCTCTTAACAGTCTCTCTTCCGGAGTTGGTTTTACTTCGCCTTTGGGGGAAACTTTGCCTACAAGTATCATTCCCGGTCTTACATTTGTGCCGATTCTGATTATACCGCTCTCGTCAAGATGCGCCAAATCTTCCTCTTTAACATTAGGAATATCTTTTGTTATCTCTTCTACGCCGTCTTTAAGCTCTCTTGCCTCTATCTCTTTTTCGTAAATATGAACGCTCGTAAAAGTATCTTCTTTTATCAGCCGCTCATTAACGATAATAGCATCTTCAAAGTTATATCCGTTCCATGGCATAAATGCAACCATTACATTTTTGCCGATAGCAAGTTCGCCCTTGTCCATGCTTGGACCGTCCGCTATAATCTGACTTTTTTCAATCTTCTCACCGGCTTTTACAACAGGACTTTGAGTAAAGGTAGAGTTTTGATTTGTTCTAAGATTTTTTTCCAACGCATAATGGTCTATATAAGCTCCATTTTCATCTTCGCCCAAAATATAGATATTTTTATTATCCACTTTTTCAACTACGCCTGCTCTTTTTGCTTTAATAGCTTCCCATGAATCGCGTGCGGCGATCTTTTCAACGCCCGTTCCTACTATCGGAGCGACGGTTTTTAAAAGAGGTACCGCTTGACGCTGCATGTTTGAACCCATGAGCGCACGGTTTGCATCGTCATGTTCAAGAAATGGAATAAGCGAAGCCGCAACGCCTGAAACCATTGCGGAAGAGAGGTCTATATGAGTTACTTTCTCTTTTTCCGTAAGTACTATCTCTCCATTTACTCTGGCTTCTATCAAATCTTCTACTATTGCCCCTTTCTCGTCAAGCTGCGTACTGGCAGGAGCTATCACAAGTCCCTCTTCTTGAGTCGCTGTGATATATACTATTTCATCTGTCGCTCTACAATTATCAATTTTTCTGTAAGGCGCTTCAACAAAGCCTAAATCATTAACTTTTGCATAAGTTGCAAGCGTATTGATAAGACCGATATTTTGCCCTTCAGGTGTTTCTACAGGACAAATTCTGCCGTAATGCGTAGGGTGAACGTCTCTGACTTCAAATCCGGCTCTCTCTTTTACAAGTCCGCCTTCGCCAAGAGCAGACAATCTTCTCTTGTGCGTAATTTCACTTAAAGGATTTGTCTGATCCATAAACTGCGAAAGTTGTCCGCTTGTGAAAAACTCCAAAATAGAGTTTGTTATCATTTTTGAATTTATCAAATCATGCGGCATTAATTCATCTATATTTCCACTGATAGAGCTGAATTTATCCCGTATGGCTTTTTGCATTTTGGCAAGTCCGGTGTGCATTTCATTCGCCAAAAGTTCGCCGATAGATCTGATTCTTCTATTTCCTAAATGGTCGCGGTCATCTATATGTCCCTGTCCATTTTTGACTTTTATCAGATATTTTACCGTTTTGATAATATCTTCATTTGTCATGACAGTTACATATTCTGGGACTTCAAGTCCAAGTTTATGATTCATCTTCATGCGTCCGACTTTTGTCAAATCATATCTTTCGGGATTAAAAAACAGATCGTTCACAAAAGTTTTGGCAGCGTCTTTTGTTACAGGCTCGCCGGGACGCATAACTTTATAAATTCTAATCGCCGCAAGGTCGTTTTCATCTTCAATATTCTCTGTTTGACGAAGAAGCTTCAGAGTCTCGGCATCTACCACAAAAGAGTTGATAATAGCATCGTCCACACCGCTTGCAAGATCATTCGCTATCTCTATATTTTCGCAGCCTGCTCCTATAATCTTCACCATTTTACTCTCTTCAAGCTGCGTTAAAGTATCATATAAAACTTCGCCGCTTTCTTGATTTATAACAGGCGAAGCTAAAAAGCGGTTTACTAAAATTTCAGTCGGATATTCAACCCATTTCACGCCGTCTTCCGCTATTTTGTCAGCTTTTTTCTTTGTGAGCCTTTTGCCTGCCGATACAAGCAATTCGCCATTTTCATCTTTAAGGTCAAATTCAACGCGTCCGACAAAATTATCGGGAATATATTCCATCAAAAATTTATTGTTTCTTATTTTGATATTCTGTATAGGATAAAATAGTTTTAATATGTCCTGCTTACTATATCCAAGAGCCCTGAAAAGAATAGTAATAGGTACTTTTCTTCTTTTATTAATACGCACAAAAAGCGTATCTTTTGCATCATATTCAAAGTACAGCCATGAGCCTCGGTCTGGAATAATCTGTGCGGTATATATTAGTTTATTTACAACCGTAGAACTTTCTTCTTCCTTAAAAATAACGCCAGGACTTCTATGAAGCTGATTTACGACGACTCTTTCAACGCCGTTTATAATAAATGATGTTCTTTCTGTCATGAGAGGAATTTCACGAATAAAAATTGATTGTTCTTTTATATCTTTTTCGCCGGCTTTTTCACCGGTTTCATCGTTTCTGTTCCAAAGAATGAGTCTTATACTCATTTTTAAATTTACAGAGTATGTAAGCCCTCTCTCCATGCACTCTCTGACGGTATATTTCGGCCTGCTTACTTCGCAGCCTATATACTCTAATGTTAATCTATTTTGCGGGTCATGAATAGGAAATATAGACTTGAAAACTTTTTCTATCCCGCTCTCTGCATCCATTGCATTGATATTTAAAAAATGTTCATAACTTTTTTGTTGAAGTTGTAACAGATTAGGTACATCAATTTGTGTAGGAACTTTAGCAAAATCGACTCTAATACGATTTCCTGATTTTAGGCTATTTAACATGAGTCTTTACCTCGTAGTAAAAATTTGAAAAGATTATAATAACTGCCCCCAAGGCAAGCAACCCCATAACGGTTTTTTAACTTTAAAATACAAAGGAGGATAATCCCCCTTTTTTTAATGAAACTCATAAATAAAACTATTTGAGTTCTACCTTAGCGCCTGCTTCCTCAAGTTGTTTTTTGGCATCTTCAGCATCAGCTTTATTAATACCCTCTTTAATAATTGAAGGTGTCTGCTCGGTTGCATCTTTAGCCTCTTTAAGACCAAGACCTGTTAATGCTCTTACAACTTTAATAACATTGATTTTTTTATCGCCTGCATCTAAAAGCACGACATTAAACTCAGTCTTCTCCTCTGCCGCTGCGCCCGCATCTCCTGCCGCTGCGCCCGCGCCGGCTATAACAACCGGAGCTGCCGATACGCCGAATTTTTCTTCAAACTCTTTTACAAGAGCGCTTAATTCCAAAACGCTTAAATTAGAGATAAACTCTAAAACATCTTCTTTAGTAATTGCCATTTTTTTATTCTCCTGTTTCATAATTTAAATTATGCTGATTGTTCTTTTTTAGCTCTAAGAGCATCCAAGCCGACAACAAAATTTGTAATCGGTGCATTCCAGACTTGCAATAACATAGCGATAAGCTCTTCACGCGACGGCATAGTCGCAAGCGCTTCTACTTTGGAAGCATCAGCTATAGCGCCGTCAACAAAAGCGGTTTTGATAACGAAAAATTCCGAATCAATCTCTTTTTTGAAGCTTGTTACAACTTTACTTACGGCAAGTTGATCTATGCCCCAAACAAATATATTTGTATCTTTTAACGCTAAATCGCTTATATCGGCATTTTTAACAGCTATAGCGGCAAGTGTATTTTTAATTACCTGCACTTTGACATTAGCGGCTTTAGCTTTTTTTCTTAAAAGCTCGATAGATTTTACATTTAACCCTTTATAGTTACAAACTGCTATTGCTTTGGAAGCTTTAAACTCTTCCGTAAGTTCGCTTACTAATTTGATTTTTTCGTCTTTTGTCACTTCTTCTCCTTTCTGACCGGTGATTTCAAGCAGAGCCAAAATAAAACTTTTGAATTAAGCTCGCGCCTCTGCTGTCTCCAATCAAAGATAAATCTCTCAATCGGACATTGTCCGCTATTTTTTAAAATCTTTTTACCATATACCACCAAAAAGCATTAAAAACGCTTGGAACCCCTGCGGCAAAAACTCCTTAAAACTATTTGGTCAATTATCTTAAATCCATCAACTCTTGAGTCTCTAAACTTACGGAAGGACTCATTGTTAATGAAAGCGCCGCTGATTTTATATATCTTCCTTTTGCAGTAGATGGTTTTTGCTTATTAATAGCTTTAATAAATGTTGAGATGTTATCGAGTATCTGCTCTTCGCTGAAACTGATTTTACCAAGTCCTGCATGAATATTACCCTGCTTATCTACACGAAAGTTTACCTGTCCGCCTTTTACATTTTCAACAGCCTTTGCGACATCCATAGTAACAGTACCTGTTTTTGGATTTGGCATCAAACCTTTTGGTCCCAAAAGTCGTCCTACTTTACCTACTAAACCCATGAGGTTTGGCGTAGCAATCAAAACATCAAAGTTGAAAACTCCTTTGCTTATCTCTTCAATCAAATCCTCAGCGCCAACTATGTCAGCTCCCGCATTTTTAGCTTCATCTGCTTTTATATCTTTTGCTATAACTGCTACGCGCACAGTTTTACCGGTACCCGCAGGCAATACTACAGAACCTCTTACCATTTGGTCTGCATGACGCGGGTCAACATTTAACTTTAACGCTATTTCTACAGTCTCATCAAACTTTGCAGATTTTAACCCTTTTATAGTTTTTACGGCATCATTTAGTATATACTCTTTTTTGACATCTACTTTTGAGAGCAACTCTTGAAATCTTTTTGAAATTTTTTTTGACATATCTATCTCCGCATATTTTATGTGCTGCCGCCTTGCCCCGACGGTCTGGGGTTATTTAATCAACAACTTCTATACCGATACTTCTTGCAGAACCTGCAATAATTTTTGCAGCCTGCTCTTTATCGCTTGTATTCATATCTACTATTTTTCTATCAACAATCTCAAGAATTTGAGCTTTTGTTATTTTTGCAATTTTGTTTTTCAAGGGATTGTCAGAGCCTTTTGTAATGCCTGCCGCTTTTTTGATTAAATCAGTAGCAGGAGGCTGTTTTGTAATAAAAGTAAAACTTTTATCAGCATACACTGTAATTATAACTGGTATGTTAAACCCTGCCAAATCTTTTGTTTTTTCATTAAAGGCTTTGCAAAACTCCATGATATTAACGCCGCGCTGACCTAATGCAGGACCAACCGGAGGTGATGGATTTGCTTTGCCTGCCGCTATCTGCAGTTTAATTTCGCCGATTACTTTTTTTGCCATTTTTATTTTCCTTACAATTACTACACTATTTTTTCAACTTGTGAGTATAAAATCTCCACAGGAGTACTTCTTCCAAATATAGAAACATTCAAACGAAGCTTTCCATGTTCCATATCATACTCTTCAACTATGCCTGTAAAATTTGCAAAAGGACCCTCTGTTATTCGCACGCTTTCTCCATCGTCAAATGATATTTTAGGTTTTGGAGCGCCTTTTTTCTCAGCCTTTTCCAAAATCAACGATATATCTTTTTGGCTTAACGGCGTAGGTTTTTTAGATTCGCCGATAAAGCGGCTGACTCTTGGCAGCGATTGAATCTTATGCCATAAATCCGTATCCAAGTCCAAATTTGCAAAAACATATCCCGAATAAAGACTTCTTTCACTGATTTTTTTCTTGCCGTTTTTGACCTCTATAACATCTTCTGTGGGAACTATAATTCCATCCAGCTTATGCTCTATGCCATGATCAAGTACAAGCGTTTCTATAGCGTGTTTTACGCTTTGTTCGCTGCCTGCATAAGTTTGTATGGCATACCACTTATGATTCATATAACAACCTTTAGGGTAGAAGACATTATCAAATCAACGAGCGCCAAAAAGAGCGTTATAACTGTTACAACGATAAAGACTGAAAAATAAGCATTTCTAATCTGCTCTTTTGTTGGAAATATAACTTTTCCAAGTTCAGCTTTAGCGTTTTGTACATAACTTAAAAACTTTTCCATAACTTTTAACCTTAACAATGGCAGGGTAGGAGGGATTCGAACCCCCAACCTGCGGTTTTGGAGACCGACGCTCTACCATTAGAGCTACTACCCTGTAAAAGATAAATCCTGATTTTTAAGGATTTAACTCTTTAACTTGACCTCTTTATGAACAGTATGTCGTTTAAGGCGGGGAGAATACTTCGTCGTCTCAAATTTCTCTGTCATAGTTTTACTGTTCTTGGTAGTCGTATAATTGATGTCTCCACTTTCAGAACACTTCAAACCTATTTTAATTCTGCTGTTGCTTTTAGCCATAAAATACCTTTAAAAAAATCGAGGGGAAAAATCCCCGCGAAATTACTTATTTTAAAATCTTAGATACAACGCCCGAACCTACCGTATGTCCGCCTTCGCGAATCGCAAATCGTGTGCCCTCTTCAAGAGCAATAGGAGCTATAAGCGTTACCGTAATTTTTACATTATCTCCGGGCATAACCATCTCTACGCCGCTTGGAAGCGCGATAGAGCCTGTAACGTCCGTCGTTCTTACATAAAATTGCGGTCTATAGTTATTAAAAAACGGAGTATGTCGTCCGCCCTCTTCTTTAGTTAGGATATAAACTTCACCTTCAAATTCTGTATGAGGAGTGATTGATTTTGGTTTAGCCAAAACCATACCGCGCTCAACATCTTCTTTTTTAGTGCCTCTTAAAAGAATACCGCAGTTATCGCCGGCTTCGCCTTGATCCATCTCTTTTCTGAACATCTCAACGCCTGTAACTGTTGTAGTTTGAGTAGGTCTGATACCAACTATCTCTATAGTATCTCCAATTTTTACAACACCTTTGTCAATACGCCCCGTAACAACCGTACCGCGTCCTGAAATAGAGAAAATATCCTCTATAGGCATCAAAAAATCTTTATCTGTATCTCTTTTTGGAGTTGGAATAAAGCTATCAACTGCATCCATCAAATCAAGAACTTTTTGTCCCCATTCGCCGACTGTACCGGTTTTTGCCTCTTCAAGAGCTTTAAGAGCAGAGCCTGAAATGATAGGAGTATCGTCTCCCGGGAAATCATATTCGCTAAGAAGTTCTCTAATTTCCATTTCAACCAACTCAAGAAGTTCGGCATCATCAACCATATCAGCTTTATTCATGAATACAACGATATGCGGAACGCCAACTTGGCGTGAAAGTAAAATATGTTCTCTCGTTTGCGGCATTGGACCATCAGCTGCAGACACAACCAATATTGCGCCGTCCATTTGAGCCGCTCCTGTAATCATATTTTTAACATAATCAGCATGACCCGGGCAGTCAACATGCGCATAATGGCGCTTTTCAGTCTCATATTCAATATGGGATGTAGCGATTGTAATACCGCGCTCTTTCTCTTCAGGAGCGTTATCGATATTATCATAATCTTTAAGCTCTGCAAGACCTTTGGTTGCCAAAACACCTGAAATAGCAGCTGTCAGCGTAGTTTTACCATGATCAACATGACCGATAGTACCTATGTTTACATGTGGCTTATTTCTTGTAAATTTCTCTTTAGCCATATTCTTCCTCCATACTTTAGGTTTTGATTTTTAAAATCATTAATGTCTAACTTAATCTAAAAGCTTTTTAAAAAGCTTAAACTTTACGCTCAAAAAAGCGTAACTGGAGCTCATAGAGGGACTTGAACCCTCGACCTCTTCCTTACCAAGGAAGTGCTCTACCTCTGAGCCATATGAGCAGTGCTCAAAAGTCAAAGAGGGTGATTATACTCAAATTATTATTATAATATGATTATAAAAACTCTCAAAATAATAAAAAGTTATGACAGAAGGAGTTGAGTAACGACAGGTTAATTCAACAGCTCCCAGTCAAATATGTCGCTTTTTGAGCAATTTCACTCTGTTTTTAACAAACAGACTAAAAAACGCGCCAAAAAATTTTGGAGCGGGAAACGGGACTCGAACCCGCGACCCTCAGCTTGGAAGGCTGATGCTCTAGCCAACTGAGCTATTCCCGCATCAAAATAAATGGTGGTGAGAGGAGGATTTGAACCTCCGAAGACAAAAGTCAGCAGATTTACAGTCTGCCCTCGTTGGCCACTTGAGTATCTCACCTTAGCGACTTTACCATTATCTGGTCAAACACTGCTACATTTTGAAAATGGAGCCGGCAAAGGGACTCGAACCCCCGACCTACTGCTTACAAGGCAGTTGCTCTACCAGCTGAGCTACGCCGGCGGCGTGAATTTTCAAAGCGCAAATTATAACCGAAAAGAGCTGACAAGTCAAGAGAGGGGGAGATATTTTTACAAAAATTAACTATTTTACTATATTATTTTCTGACTTTTCAACGCGCGGCATAAAATATTTCAAACACCGTCCGCAAGTCTTTTCAACTCTCTTTCAAATGACGCGGCATCTGTTTCCAAACGCCACCGTATATTGCCGCCGATTTTTTCAAAAGCCTTTTTCTGCGCTTCTACTGCGACGGTATCCGAAAGACGCTGATTATCGCTTTTTGTCTCAACGACAAGGTGCAGCTCAATATCCTCCGAATTTTGTATCGCATAGACAAAATCCGGACTTGTCGTTCCTCCCGTATATGTCGGCACTTTGATACTCTGTTTGGGCAGTTTGCCATATACGATTACCTCTTTGGGCGGTTTTACTTTCAATACATCATGCTCTATCTCGCTGTCATACACGATTTCATCGTATAAATATCGCTTTTTATCCGCCTCAATATCGCTTGCTTTTTTGCCGCCGACAACTCCCTGCTCCAATTCCGACACAAATTCTCCTTCAGCGGTAAAGATGCTTGTATGTGCCTTATAACCAAGTGCATGATAAGAAAATTTCTGCTTAAACATTTCAAGAAAAATTTTATCAAAAGCTTTAATGGCATTTTCAAGCGTTACGGTATTAAACAATTCGCGCGGCGTTGCTTTTCCTTTGCGGGCGTTAATTATGCCGTTATGCAGCAGAGAAAGAGGAAGCGAAGTCTTTTTATTTAAGAGTTTTAAAAATTTGCCGTAATCAAGTATTTCCAAAGCCGTTTTTACGGCATGAGAAGAGGTTTTGATCTCCATATTATCGTCATTGCCGCTAAGCGTTTCACTGATAATTTGTGTTGAAGGTTTTGCAAATACATCTTTGCCTGAAAATATATTTTCCACCGCCGCTTGCAAATCAACCCCATCAACCTTTTCAAAACACAAAATATATCGTCTGGTTACCTTATCCCAAAGATCTTTTAGTTTGGCAAAATTGGCTTTATTCAGATGTACTTTCGGGCGAGCGCTCATTCCTTCGCCCGTAATTTTGCCCTCTTTTATCTTTATGTTGCTCTCTTCTGGCAGTAATGCAAAAAGTTTTTCTTGGTCTATTATCGCATCATGTTCGTCAATAATATCGTCATTCAATAAATTTGCTTTCACTTTCGCATTACTTATAGCATAGCCAGATTTCACAAGCAAAGACAAAATCTCATCGGTAATTTTACCCTCAGCCATTCTGCCGCCATCCGAATTAATTTCGCCGACCAATTTTTTAGCAAACTCTTTTTCCGAATAATCAATAATATATGTTAAGCGAAAATCTTCATTGCTGTTTTGCAAACTAACCCTTGTGCCTCTTTCATCAAACGGCAGACGCAGTCCGCGCCCCACTTCCTGCAATTTACTTATTTCAGAACCTGAAGAGCGCAGTTTTGCTATGACAAATACATTCGGATTATCCCACCCTTCGCGCAAAGTCCATTTTGAAAACAAAAAGCGTCTTGTATTCCAACTGCCGTTACTGTTTTTAAATTGCAGCATTTTTTCTTTATTGCGCAAGATATCGTCCACCTCTTTTTGTATATCTATGTCCGCTTTTCTGGTGTTATCTTCGGCAAAATATCCTGCGATTGTTGCGCTAACATCACTCAACGATGCTTCTAAAAATTCTTTGTATTCTCCGCCTGCTGTTTTAATTTCGCTCTGAAGTTTTGTTTTTAACAACTCTTCAAATTTTACTCTCAACCAGCCTTTCTCTGCGCCTTCTCCCCTAAACGAAGCGATATTGTCTATAAAAAAGAGACTGTTTGTTTTTATGCGCGGCGGATTTTCTCCTGCGTTTATGCGGTAAAAATTCTCTTTTTCTTTTTCAAAATGCGCTTCTATCGCTTGACTTAACAATAGACTTTGATAATCGTTTGAGTAAATCTGCGGACTTAACTCTAAACCCGCTTCTACAGCCAACTCATTGGATAATTTTAACTGCGTCTGATAACTTTTATCGTATTCAAGCGTCAAACTGCCCTCAAATGCGCTGTCAATCACAGACAAACGCTCGCCGACTTTTAACTCAACATCGCCGATAAACGCGCTTTTGCCTTTGCTGATTGACTTGACTTTATATTTTTTTCCGTTTGGGTCATTCAGTGCGGGATACTGAATATTCACACCCTTAACCAATCCTTCGTTAAAAGCTTTTACCGCATTAAGCTCATAGACCAGATTTTCGTAATCCTTTTCTGTTTTTTTATTTTTGCCTCTTCCTATTGTTTTCTCGGGAAATGTTGCGCCAAAGCGGATAATTAACTGCGGGCGGATATTTTCCATGATATTTTGCCACGCCTTGCCCTCTTTTTTAAAGCGATGCGGCTCGTCTATAATTATTATCGGCTTCACAGTATTTAATCCCTCAATGGGACAGCTGACAGAACCCATTAAAGTAGTATCATAATCGTTTCGCGTCATTGAAACAGACGCAAGCATAGCGTCGTTCATCAAAAGCGCATTAATCGTTTTATCTTCGGTTTTGGAACTGTCACAAAACGAACGCAAGCTTTCAGGGATAAGTTTTCTTTTGCTCCTTTTTGCGTCAAAATCGCCCGCATTGATGATGCCCAAATTTATAGATTGATTGGCAAACTCCTGCCTGAAATGTTTATTCCATTCATTTGAGCCGATAGACATTTTAACGCCTTCTTTTATGGCTATACTTGGGACGATAATGATAAATTTAAAAAAGCCGAACCGCTGTTTTAATTCATGCATGAGGCGCGTATAGACATAAGTTTTACCGGTACCGGTTTCCATTTTCACATCAATATTGCGCGTGTTTTTCAGCAAAGGATTGGCATTAAAATTATGATTAGCGCTCATATTATTATCGTCAATTGCCGCGATAATGCGCTCTATGGCGTCCAATTGGTATTGAAGTTTGTCCAAACGCATGTTAGTATCTCTCTATGATTGTCGGGGAGTTGTCAAGATTTGCCTTGATATTGGTTTTCAGCTCTCTCATGGCTTCAAATGAAAACGAATAGGGATAAACGACTATCGTATTGACACAAAGTTCATTTTTGCCGATTTTGTTAAGTAGAGATTTGAGTGCATTCGTATCCCAATCTTGGCTGATAAGATAAAGCATCGCGGCGTCTTTTATATAATGAGCTTGATAATTTGCAAAATTTATCGCTTCCGCATGCTTATCAAAAGTAAAGCCGTCATTGACAAGCCATGTGGCAAGCAGCGTATCAAGTCCGCTTGTTTTGGCGTCGGGATAACCAAAAGGTGTTATCATGTCTTCGTCAAAAAGACTTGCATTATTTGGGTCAAACTCAATAATTTTATCAAGCGTTTTAACATCAAGAGTTTTCAGGCGGAAATGTTTAAATCCCAAGTCAAGATTTTGCGCGTTTAATCCAGCTTCGATTTTTATCTTTTGCGAGGCGCGTTTTATGCGTTCGCGCGCTATTTCGTCTATGGTATTGTAGCCCGCTTTTTTGGCTTCGCTTGTCGGATTTGTCGGCTCGTCCAATTGCACCATGATATATTTGCGCTCTCCGTCGTCTTCGACATTTAACTGCATCACCGCATGAGCGGTTGTACCGCTGCCTGCGAAAAAGTCAAGAATTAAATCATTTTTGTTAGTTGCGATGTCTAATAAATATCTAATGAGTGTTACGGGTTTGGGATTGTCAAAAATTTTTAAACCATCAAATAATGCTTTTGTTTCTTCAGCAGCATGCGGATTTCCTCCAACTTCCTTAAAAGAAATTATTGTTTTTGGAACTATCCCATTTTGAGCATCTTTTTCATATTTTTTTACCATAGGATATGAATTATCATTTCCCCACAACATCCTGTTTTCTTTAATAAATGCTGCTATGCTTTCTTCACTATATCGCCATGAGGCATTTTTTGGTTTACTCAAAACAATTCCATTTGGCTTTGTAATAGTATAATCTGCATCATAATAATGATTAGCAATAACCGAACCTTTCATCCATGCACCATTTGGATCATTATCTGGATTTTTATATGAACCATTTTCTCGTTCCAATAAATTTCTTTCCCAGCCACTATCTTGTTTGTTTAATTTGGCTTTCTTCGTATAACATAAAATAAAATCATGACTTGATGTAAAATATAGTGCTGAATTTTTTCTAATTCTAACTTTTTCCCATATAATATTGCTTATAAAATTCCCTTCCCCAAACACATCATCCATGAGAAGTTTCAGATTTGCCTGTTCATTGTCGTCTATACTTACGAAAATTACCCCGTCATCTCTCAAAAGTTTCTGTGCGATTTTAAGACGCGGATACATGAATGTCAGCCATGCGCTGTGAGAACTTTTGCCTTGAATGGATTTGAGCCGCGCAATTTCATTATCACTATAACCAAGCGCATTTTTTAACTTTTCGTCGCCAAACTCAAACTTGTCCGAATATGTAAAATCCCCGCTTCCCGTATTGTACGGTGGGTCTATATAAATCATTTTGATTTTATTTGTGTAAGCGTTTTGCAAGTGGCGCAGAGCTTCCAAATTATCGCCTGTTATAAATACATTACCGCTGTTTTTGTTTTCAGGTTCGCCGTTATGTTTGCAGTCGGGGACAATTACTGTCTCTGAAGCGCGTCCCGTTTGCAATTTTGCGTAATCCTTGCCCACAAAGCTAAGTTTGTATCCATCGCGCGATTCTGAAACATTACCGTTTTTAAGTTCATCTAAAAATTTATCCGTTTTAAAACTGCCGTTTTTGACAAGATTTCCATCTTCGTCGTAAAGGTCTTTTTCAAAAAATTGCGGGAAATAGTTTTTGAGAGTATCTAAAAATTCGCTGTTTGCTTCTTTTTTGCCGTTTTCAAGAAGAGCGGCTTTTCCCCCCCCCCCCCCCCCCGAACGAGGCTTTATTTTTATTTGTCATTTTTGACCTTTTTACGATTTTTAAAAAGAACTTTACCACAAAAAAACTTATTATGAGCTATTAGTTTTTAAAATATAAAATGAAAAATTTAGCTTAAAAAATGTACAATTCAGATAGATTTCACAAAGGAGCGACAAAATGGAGTGGTTGTTAATCGTAGTCTTATTCGTAATAATATTTTTTATCGCCAAAAAGTATGACAGTGAGATAAAAATGTTAAATAAAATGGTAGAGTTGAACCGCAGCGCAATTGATGAAAACAGTAAACATATCAAATCTGAACAAAAAAAGAGGGGTGCTAAAAGCAAAGAGGTAAAGCCTGCAAAAAATAAAACTGTAAAAACCGTTAAAAAAAGTGCGACAAAAAAGAGACCTGCTAAAACTGCCGCTAAAGCATAAAACTAATAAATTGGAGACAGCTTAATAAAGCGGTTAATATCTTAACTTTTAAAAATACAACTTTTCACTGTAAATATTTCTTAGGCGCAAGAAGATTTCTCGCTGTCGTAAATAATGGTGGGAGGGGGGTTTATAAAAGTTGGGTGATTTCCAAAATTTAATAATTTACAACAATACGAAAAATCTTCTTACACAAGAAATATACTTATATTATATATCAAAAATCTAATATGAATCTTAAATAACGATAAAATTTAATAAAAAATAGAAAAAACTTCAATTTAAAGTACAAAAATGTAGTCTGTATAGAATATATGGCATAAAAATCAGGATATAAAAAAATCGTTACATATCTGATTTGATTTGTTTAATGCTTTTGTTACAGGCTTGTTTTTTGCAGAATAAAAAGAGTTTGATTTGAATTATTTAAAAGTGGCTCCGGATGCTGGATTCGAACCAGCGACCAAGTGATTAACAGTCACCTACTCTACCGCTGAGCTAATCCGGAATAAAATAAAGAGACGAAATTATAGAGAAAAATAGTACCTTTGTCAAGAGAAAAACTATAATATTTTATAAAAAATAGTTCCCGCCGCATCTACCGTATCCACCCTGCCCTCATGTAAAAGTCTATTTAACCGCTCTTTGCTCTTTTTGTCAAAAAGCATATCCACATCTTCAACGCTCTGCGGGCGGCGACGGAGCAGCTCAATAATCTCATCTAAACTAAACTCTCTCATGTTGACGGCGCTGTTTCTTTTAGCAATAAGAAGAGGAATGTTTTTTATCTCGCGCGAAAGGATTTCAAGCACTTCTAAACTGACCGCATCAACTTTATATGCGCTTGGTCTGTCTATGGTGCTTATATCTACACGGGAGGGTGCAATTTCGTTTATGATGCGATTAAGAGCGATAAACTCATCTCTTGTGTCGTTGAAATTTTTTACTACCAGTATCTCAAGCACAAGTTCGTTTTTAAATATATGTGCAAATTCTCTCATGCCTTCCATAATGAGCTCCAATTTTACACTGTTATGCGGGCGGTTAAGTTTTTTGAAAACTTTCGGCAAGACGGTATCTAAAGAGAGTTTCACTATGTCAAACTCCAAAAGAGCCTCTTGAACGCTTTTGTCGGCTATCAGCGAACCGTTTGAGAGGATAAGAAGCTTTTTATCTTTTTTCAGCCTGTTTATCTCACGTGCTAACTCTTTCAAATAAGGGTAAAGAGTCGGCTCGCCGTTTGCCGTAACAGTTATGACGGAGATATCGGAAAATTTTATAAGCGCTGATTTGAGGGCGTCTATTATACTTTGAACAGTTGGCGGATTTTGTATGGTATCTACACTCTTAGCGCCCTTTAGTTCGCAGTATAAACAGTCAAAATTGCACTGTTTTTTATCGGGGCTTAAATCAATACCTAAAGATAACCCAAATCGTCTGGACTGAACGGGTCCGAATATAAAATTTGACATTAAATTTTGGTTTTCTCATGAACCGAATTTATGAAATATTTCGCATTTTCAACCGAAACATCAGGCAAAATACCATGTCCCAAGTTAAAAATATGCCTTTTGTTTTGCATGACATTTACTATATGCTCCACGCCTTCATCTATCGCCCTTTTGCTGTAAAGCCTTGTAGGCTCCATGTTGCCTTGTAAAACATATCTGTTTCCAAGCTTCTCTTTGGCTAACTCTATGGGTGTTGACCAATCCACGCCAAATACGTCAAACTCGCCCTCAATTTTATCAAGATAGCCGCTTATGCCTTTTGGAAACACGATAATCGGAACATCAGGATATTTACTTTTTAAAAACGAGCATATATCTTGTATATATCTCCAGCTAAACTCAAAAAACGCCTTCTCTTCAAGTGCGGACGCCCATGAATCAAATATCTGTACGGCATTTACGCCGCTTTTTATCTGCATTTCCAGATAGAGTTTTAAAACTTCCGTTACTTTGGCAAGGACTCCATGCAAAAAGCTTGGATTGGAATACAGCAGCTTTTTTACTTTGCCGTATGTTTTTGTACCGCTTCCTTCTATCATGTATGTAGCAAGCGTCCATGGAGCGCCGCAAAAGCCTATAAGAGCTTTATCTGATGAGAGTTTGGAGCGAATAATCCTGATTGCTTTATATACATACTCTAACCGCTCTGCCGCTTCGTTGATTTGAAGTTTATCCAAATCGGCTTTTGTCATGAGAGGATTTGAAAAAATGGGTCCCTCTCCTGTGGAAAATCTCAAATCCATTCCCATTTCAAGAGGAACTACCAAAATATCACTAAATAAAATAGCCGCATCAACGCCTAAAATATCTACAGGCTGCAATGTTACTTCGGCAGCAGATTCGGGATTTTTACACAAGTGTAAAAAACTTCCCGCTTTTTCCCGCACTTTCAAATACTGCGGCAGATACCGACCTGCCTGCCTCATCATCCAGACAGGAGTATACGGCGTCTTTTTGCCAAAACATGCGTCAATAAAGATCAATTAGTGAGCCCCTTTTCCTAAAAAATAAAGCCCTATGCAAAGAGCTAAAATAGATACCGCAAAAAAGAGCATATCCGTACCTGTGGCAAAATTAAGATGCATGATTCTTTGAAAGAAATTTACTATCAAAACCATGACTATAACTTTTGCCACTTTATCTTTTAACTGATCAAGCGAATGAATCTCCAAAATCTTAGAGGTTTTACTCTCGTCAGCCTCTTTTATACTGCCTATAAAAAGTTCGTAAATACCAAAGCTAAATATCAGCATCACTATAGCCATGAGATACAGATCTATCGCTCCCATGATCCCACCTATGATATCTGCGTGAAAATTATCCGGATGGTAGTTTTTGAAAAAGAAATTAAACACCGTAACAGCAGCATCGACTATGTCGTAACTTGCTATTATAAAAAGTATTATTCCGCCGATAAAACTAAAAATTACGGCAAGAAATGTAACAAGCCTGCCAGACCAGAGAATTGTGCCGAAATTCATCAATCCTGCCCTTCTAACTCTATCCATTTTTGCGCAATTCTAACGGCATTTGTAGCCGCTCCAACGCGAATTTGGTCTGCAACGCACCAAAGATGAAGAATATTGCTCTGATATATATCATTTCTAATACGCCCCACATAAGTAAAATCGGTATCGGTTGCGATAAGCGGCATCGGATATTTTTTATTTTCAGGCTCATCTACCACCACAATACTCGGAGCATTTTTCAGTATATCGCGCGCTTTTTCGGCATCCACATCTTTTTCAAAGTGAATAGTAATAGCTTCCGAGTGGCTTCTAAGTACGGGAACTCTTACACATGTAGCGCTTACTTCTACATTTTTATGGAGAATTTTTTGTGTCTCTTTGACCATTTTAATCTCCTCTTTTGTGTAGTCGTTCTCCAAAAATACGTCTATCTGAGGTATGAGATTTAACGCTATTTGATGCGGAAATTTTTGCGGTACAACATCGCCTAAACGAAAAGCAAAAAACTCCTGCATCTGATGAACAAGCTCTTCCATGCCGCTTTTGCCGGCTCCGCTTACTGCCTGATAAGTGCTGACATCTACTCTTTTTATACCAAAAGCATCGTCAAGCGGCTTTAAAGCTTGAACCATTTGTATGGTTGAACAGTTTGGGTTTGCTATAATGCCTCTGGTTTTCCAAAGCAGTATATCGGCAGGATTGCACTCGGGAACTACCAAAGGTACATCTGCGTCCATTCTAAAATGGCTTGTATTATCTATAACCACAGCTCCGGCTTCTGCGGCAAACGGCGCAAAATGAGCGGAAACATCGCCGCCCGCAGAAAAAAACGCTATCTCTATATTATGCTTTTCAAAAACATTTTCCGTTAATTCCACTACTTTAACACTTTTGCCGTTAAATTCTATTTCGCTTCCTGCGCTTCTTGCGCTCGCTAATGGAAGCAGTGTTCTAATAGGAAATTTCTGCTCTTCCAAAATCCTGAAAAGCTCTTCGCCGACTGCGCCTGTAGCGCCTACAACGGCAACATTATACTTTCTCATAAAATGCCTTTTTAGATTAAAAATTAAAAGATATTATTGTATCAAAAAAGCTCTGTAAAATCATTAAAATTGCAGTTTGATAATGAAAAAACTTTAATCTAAGCAAAATGTTCCGAATTTGCCGCCCGTTTCTAACGGCTCGTAATGACAACCGTTTATGTCATTTTCGCATGAGCGTAAGCATTTTTAGAGTGGGAACATGAGAATTACCAAAACTCTGGATTGCCACGGCACTTTGTGCCTCGCAATGACGGAGTTAGACAAAATAGCAATTTTTGTCATTCCCGCACTCCTTTTTCCGTCATTGCGAGCCAATGCAATAGTATTCGGCGTAAAAACGCCTTGCAAAAGTCTTTTTTGTCATTACAAGCAAGCGCGGCAATCCACCTCTTTTCGTCATTCCCACGTAGGCGGGAATCCAAAAGGGAATTAAAATAACTCATGCATATAAATAAAAAACATTCTCATGTGTTAATATGGATGCTTTTTTGTTATTATAAAGAATGGATTCCCGCCTGCGCGGGAATGACATAGTGGTGTGTGTTTTATCACTTAGTAGCGGGAATAACGGAATTTTAACGCATGACGCTTCGTCATTCCCGCGACCCATGCGAAGCGCATATCGTGAGGGGAGGCGGGAATCAAAAAATGATATGAGATAACTCATGCATGCAAATAAAAATATGCTCTCATGCGTTAATATTGATACTTTTTTGTTATTGCGTGGAGTGGATTAGAATAGATTGCCACGCTCTCGCAATGACGGAATGTATGGATTCCCGCCTACGCGGGAATGACAAAATGGGATAATTCCCGCATTCCTCGCGATGACGCTGACGCAGTATCGCTCGCGCGGGAATGACGGAAAGAAATTTGGAGTTGAACTGCTCAACTCCAAATTGTTTTCAAAAACTCTTACAGCTCTTGCCAATAAAGATACGGCAAGCCGTTGTTTTTGCTTGCTTCTATTTTCCAAGGGCTTGCCACGCTTCCGCCAAATTTCCAACCAAGACCGCCAGCTCCGTCGCCATTTATAGCGGCGCTATAAGTTGATTGCGTTTTTAACTCGCCAATGGTTTTAGAAGTTCCGCCATTACCGCCGCTGAAAGTTCCTTGCATTGTACTTAGCGCGAAGTTGTTTGTAACAGTATTTGTGCCGCTGATATAACCAACCACTCGATTTTTATCGTTACCACCTGCCGCCGTAACGGACGGGTTAATAGCGGCGTTATTTCGGATCGTACCGCTACTATAAATATATCCAGCGATACCGCCGACAAAGTTGTTTATTCCGCTAACGCTTCCTGCGGCATAGCTATTGGTTATAGAGCTGCTTTCAACATGTCCGGCGATACCGCCGACATGGTATTTTCCGCTAATGTTTCCTATGGAGTAGCTATTTGATATGTTCGAGCTGTTTTCAACTTTTCCAGCAACACCGCCAACATAGTTTGTTCCGTTAACGCTTCCTGCGGCGTTGCTATTTGATATGATCGCGTTGTAAGCAAATCCAGCGATACCGCCGACATAGTTGTTTATTCCGCTAACGCTTCCTGCGGCGTAGCTATTGGTTATAGAGCCGCTTTCAACATGTCCGGCGATACCGCCGACATAGTAATATCCGCTAATGTTTCCTTCGGCGTAGCTGTTTGATATAGAGTTGTCATGAACATATCCTGCGATACCGCCGACATAGTTTGTTCCGCTAATGTTTCCTTCGGCATAGCTGTTTGATATGGTCGAGCTGCTAACATATCCAGCGATACCGCCGACATAGTATGATCCATTAATGCTTCCTGTGGAGTAGCTGTTTGATATAGAGCTGTTATAAACATCTCCAGCGATACCGCCGACAAGATCTCTTCCGCTAATGTTTCCTTCGGCATAGCTGTTTGATATGGTCGAGCTGCTAACATATCCAGCGATACCGCCGACTGAGTCTGTTCCGCTAACGCTTCCTGCGGCGTAGCTATTTGATATGGTCGAGCCGTAATAAACAATTCCAGCGATACCGCCGACAGAGCCTTGCCCTTTTACCTCTTTGCCAGCTGGTATCTCAACGCCTAAGTTTCTGATATTAGCGCCGCTGATACGACCAAATAGACCAATGTAATTAGCGCCAGCTCTGTTGATCCACAGATTGGTTATCTCATGGTTGTTTCCGTTAAATAAACCTGTAAAGAGATTTGGACTTTCGCCGATTGGATTCCAACCGTTAGTAGTATCAACGCCAGCGCCGCTATCGCTTAACGCTATATCGTTTAGCAAAATATATTTGCCGCTTAAATCGTTTCTAACGGCGTTTAATTCCGTTTGATCGGTTATCTCATGAACATTTGGCAGAGCGTAGAAATTAATATCGCTATTAAGCGTCGTAGAGAAAGCTGTTTCTGCTGTTGCGCTCTCTTTTTGATACCAACCGCTAACGCTGTGTGTGGTTGCGTTTGAATCCAGATCGGCTTGATTGACTTCATGTCGCAAATCAAAACTTGCCAACAGATCAAGGTTGCTATCGTAGAACGAAACCTTGTAGGATGGAGTTTGGTCTCCGCCTCCGCCGCCTCCGCCGCCACCGCAATTAATAAACAAAAACGGAACAATCAGGAAAACTAAAAATTTGCTTAATCTACTAAGAGAGAGAGAGAGAGAAGGCTTTAAACTTAAACAAATCTGAAACAATGGAATTAGTCTCAAACGACCTTGAACAACGCGTTAAAGCGTTAGAAACATGTACTGACATATAGACCCCTTTCAAAGAAAATTATTTACAAAAGGTAAATTTGCGTCATTATATCAAAATTTATACAAAAAATAGCGTTTTTATATAATGGATTTTAATTTTTTAAGGTTTATATGATTATGAAAATGCCAGTTAAATTATCGGTTTGACAGAGTGAATTTTTATTGTTTTGTTTTTCTGAACTGGCGCGGTAATTTCCAACTTGTAATGGCTGAATTGCTGTTTATTTGTATGGCAGAATTTTAAAATAAATTTTAAGCAGACTTGCAAATGGTCTTTATGCCGACAGGCATTGCACATGAAGCGTTTAAGCAGACTTGCGGAACAAATCTGCTTAAAACAGAGTCAAACTTTACTCTTCGCCGCTCTCAGGGATATTTAGCGTATTGTCGTCTATGCCTTCGTCTTCGTCATCTTCTTCTTTAGGGCATCTTGCTATGCTGACAACCTTATCGTCTCCCTCTATATTTACAATTTTCACGCCGCTTGTGTTGCGTCCCGCTTTTCTGATTGTCTGCATATCAACTCTTATCATTTTGCCGTTACTTGTCAAAACCATCAAATCTTTAGTCTCATCAACAATCACGACATCAACCAAATCTTTGGTTTTGACTGTCAATCTCATGCAAATCGTTCCTTTGCCGCCGCGCTTTTGAAGTCTGTACTCTTCTGCTGTGGTGCGTTTACCAATGCCATTTTCACTGACTGCTAAAAGCTCTTCTTGGTCATTGTAAATAACAGCCGCACCTACGACAAGATCGCCTTTTTCTTTAAATCTTATACCCGTAACTCCGCGCGCCGTTCGTCCCATGTCTCTTGTGTCGTTTATATCAAACCTTACACACATACCTTTTTTAGTTACTATAAACAGGTTTTGCACCTCTTTTGTAACGATTCTTGCGGTAACTATCTCATCATCATCGTCAAGCGCTATAGCTTTTACTCCGATGGAGCGGATATTTTTAAAGTCATTCAGGTTTGTTCGCTTGATGATACCGTTTTTAGTAAAAAATGCCAATGATTTACTCTCGTCAAAATCGGTCGTTGGTATAATAGCCATAATCTTTTCATCCGGCTGCAATTGTATCAAATTGACTACCGCTTTCCCTTTTGCCGTTCTGCTTCCTTCGGGGATTCTGTAAACCTTAAGCCAGTACAATTGCCCACGATCAGTTATAAACATCAACGTATCATGTGTATTTGAGATAAAAAAGCTCTCTATAAAGTCATCATCATATGTTGTAACGGCGATTTTGCCTTTGCCGCCGCGTTTTTGCTTCTCGTACGATTTGGCAGGAACGCGTTTGATGTAACCTCTATGGCTTATCGTAACAACCATCGGCTCATTAACTATCAAATCCTCAATATCTATATCGTCATAATCGTCTATTATCTCTGTCAATCTATGAGATTTAAATCTCTCTTTGATCTCTTTTAACTCATCTTTAATGATATCGCTTAACATCTCTTCGCTTTTTAATATTGCGCTTAAACGCTCTATCTCTTTTATAAGCTCTTTTAACTCGTTTTCTATTTTCTCGCGCTCCAGTCCCGTCAAACGCTGGAGCTTCATGTCAAGTATAGCACCCGCCTGCGCTTCGCTTAAGCTAAACTGCGTTACAAGTCCCTCTTTTGCACTTTGCGCATCGGAACTGTTCTTAATAAGTGCGATGATAGCATCTATATTATCAAGCGCTATTTTTAAACCTTCTAAAATATGCGCTTTGGCTTTGGCTTTTTCAAGCTCAAAAATAGTTCTTCTTATTATCACTGTCTTTCTGTGCGTCAAAAATAGCTGCAAAAGTTCTATCAGTGAAAAGATTTTCGGTTCTTTATTGTTTATCGCAAGCATTATAACGCCGAAAGTCTGCTCTATATTTGTAGATTTGAAGAGGTTATTCAGCACAATATCGCTCATGGCTTCACGCTTTAGCTCTATAACAACACGGATACCGTCCCTGTCGCTCTCATCTCTTATCTCGCTTATACCGTCAATTTGTTTATCTTTTACAAGCTGCGCCACCTGTTCTATAAATCTGGCTTTATTTACCTGATAAGGAATCTCGTCTATTATGATAATATCTTTTTGGCCTTTTTTCTCAGTGTGCGTTTTGGCTCTTACTTTAACTCTGCCGCGTCCCGTTTTATAAGCTTCCAAAATACCTTTTTTGCCGAATATCACGCCACCTGTCGGAAAATCCGGTCCCGGTATAACGCTCATCAACTCTTCTACGGTAATTTCCGAATTATCTATCAACATTAAAAGCGCATCTATAAGCTCTGTAGGATTATGCGGCGGGATATTGGTCGCCATACCAACCGCTATACCGCTTGAACCGTTCAATAA
Organism: Campylobacteraceae bacterium; assembly: GCA_031270285.1. Taxonomy (GTDB): domain Bacteria; phylum Campylobacterota; class Campylobacteria; order Campylobacterales; family Campylobacteraceae; genus JAIRKW01. Next base: position 11,695 of record JAISXY010000093.1, on the reverse strand, counting down.
AAGATTTGGCACGCGGGCAGGCAAAACATCAGGCTCCGTCAAAGAATCATCATAGTTTGGTATAAAATCAACGGTATCTTTATCTATATCTCTTAAAAGCTCTTCGGCAAGAGTAGTCATTCTTGCCTCCGTATAACGCATAGCTGCCGCACTGTCACCGTCAACCGAACCAAAGTTTCCCTGACCGTCCACTACAGGAACTCTCATGGAAAACGGCTGCGCCATACGCACAAGCGAGTCATAAACGGCAGTATCGCCATGAGGGTGATATTTACCGATAACATCGCCCACTATACGAGCCGACTTTTTATATGGACTGCGCGAACCTACGCCCAAATCATTCATCGCAAAAAGTATTCGCCGATGAACGGGCTTTAGTCCGTCTCTGGCATCAGGAAGCGCGCGCCCGATAATTACGCTCATGGAATAATCAAGATAGCTGGATTTTACAGAATCTTCAATGCTAATGGTCTGAATATCTTGATTTTGTTCAAAAATATCGCTCATTTGTATACCTCAAATTAAAAATAAAATGTAGATTATACTCTAATTATCTTTTGCATCTGCTAAAACAAGAGCAAAAAGTGTATCAATACCCTCTTTTTCAAGAGACTCTTTCGCCTCTTTAAGCGTAAAACCGCTTGTTACTACATCGTCTATTAAAATAGCATATTTAAAATTTCTTACTTTTGGCAGCAGAACAAAGCCGCGCGGATTTTTACGGCGAAATTCGTAAGTTTGCCCGCTGTATTTGACAGGATTTTTGGCTCTTAATGCGCCGTAAACAGGCACAATAGAAGCAGATCTCAAAGCATGAGTTAAAATCGCCGTATGAGAGTAGCCGCCGGAGGGTTTATCGTCAATTGCAACAGCAGCAACTTTTTCACTGAATTCAAAATTTTGGGCAAACTTTTTAAATGTATGCGAAGCTATCTCTTTTAAAATTCTATGTCCCCAAAAATGGTGCTTTGTAAACAGTATCGGCAGTATGGAGTTGTAATTAAAAAAACTGTAAACTTTAAGTCCGCCCTCTAAAATACGAACATGCCGCTCTTCTTGCAAAAGCTTTTTCAAGCACTTGTCGCAAATTCCTTTAAAGTTTAATTTTTCACATAATATGCAACGCAATCTTATCCTTTTGTTTTGGATATTTTACAATAAAACAGTGAGAATGCGGATATATATTTTATCTCTTGCAGCAGCGTTTACTATTTTAACTATAAAAGTCGCATTTTATAAGTATATGGAAATGAAAAATTTAAAATAGCGTTTGACAAATAATTTTTAGACTGGCAGAATTATCAATATTCATAAAAATTAATGAATAATTGTTAAATTCATATTTTTTACATGACATATCTATTTTTAAAAAAATACCGAAAAATTATGTAAAATTTTAACTAATGCCTTGAATAATATACCGCGTATGTTCCAATACCACTTCCGATATATCATCTATCATTTTATTTTTGATATTTTCCTCTTTTGAGCCTATTCTTGTGGCAAACGGCGTATAACTGATCGCAAAAATCAATATCTGCCCGTAAAGAGCATGCGTACGAATGCGGTTTTTATAAATATCTTTATCGCTTGAAATACCAAAAACAAACTCGTCAAACTGGTCAAACCACTGCTTTAAAAAACCGCTGTACAGTATATTAAAGCCTGTTGTCGGGCTCATGTACTCTTTGAAAATAATCTTATGCATAAAGTTGTTGATTTTTATCTCTTCAAGTATTGATTTGACGCTTGCTTTCATGAACTTTTCAAACCAAAATATCAAAAACTCTCTATACTCTTCATCGTCTGTATATTTAAACGACTGTTTTGCTCTGTAATAGTGCGTCTGAAACGATACAAGCGATGATTGCAACATTGTTGTGATACACTCTACAATGTTTGTATATAAAAGATCTTTTGAGCCAAAATGGCGGCTGACGGCATTTATACCAACATTGGCTTCATCGGCAATATCTTTGATGGAAACGGTGGACGGCTCATTATTTGCAAACATTTTGACTGCTGTTTCAAATATTCTCTCTCTTGTAGATTTAGACGAAAATCTTTTATTTTGAATTGATGACATTTTTTATCCTGCTCTTTTAATATTTTTGCGATAGAATTATATAAGAAATTTTGGTCATTGTCAAACAAACATTCATATATTTTTTATGTAAAAATGCCTATATTTAAGTATTATTCATCTTAATTTTTAATTAAATTAATAAAAATAACATGAATGCTTTTAAGCCATTTTTTTATGGAATAAGATCAAAAAACAGCGTCTGTGTTTTAATTTTAAAAAACTATCTTTTATCTTTTTATGATAGAATATAATCTTTATATTTTTATCTCATGCAAAAGGTTGTTATTATGAGAAAAACCATCAACAAATCAATTCTGTTTAAAACAATAACGATAGCGGTTTTAATACTATTGATGCTTATACCGTTAGTATTTGTAAAAGATATTATATCGGACAGAAAACAGTATAAAAATGAAGCCGTCTCTAAAATAAAAAACGCATGGAGCGACAACATTATGCTTGCTGCGCCGATTTTAAATATACCTTACACTTATGATGAAATTGAAACCAGCACGATAGATAATAAAATCACGCAAAAGACTGTTACGAAAACGGCTTATGCAAAATATGCTCCTGCGGATTTGAACGCGGATATTAATATAAGTTCACAGATACGATATATAGGTATTTTTGAAACGCCCGTTTTTACGGCTGACATAACGATAAGCGGATATTTTGATAATATCAGCGGACGTTTTAGCGAATCGTTTATCAGTCTGGAAGTAAGCGACTTAAAGGGCATTTCCGAGCCTGTTTTGACATGGGAAGGCAAAGAACAGCAGTTTGAGCCGTCACTATTTGGAAGGCCGCTTTCACTTTATCCTTCTTATTATAAAACGAACGATAATTTTTATAGAAATTATTATGCCCCTAAAGCGCTAAAAGCGCTTAATGCCAAAATTGATTTCAAAAATAAAACCAATAAATTTGAGTTGAAATTCAGTATCAAGGGAAGCGGCAATATAGAGTTTGTTCCGCTTGGTAAAAACAGTGTATTTCATATAAATTCCAACTGGGCAAATCCGAGTTTCTACGGAGCATTTTTGCCTGAAGATAAAAATATAACGGATAAGGGCTTTAACGCTTCATGGAACATAAATTATTTTGCAAGTTCCGTGCCTCAAAGAATTGACGGCAAGGAGTTGTCCGATTCAAAATTCGGCGTATCGTTTTTGATACCTGTGGACAATTACAGAAATGCCGAGCGCGCCATCAAATACGGCGTGCTGTTTATCGCACTCTCATTTATCGTGTGCTTTGTTTTTGAGATTGCGGCGCGCCGTCCCGTACATCCGATACAGTATCTTCTGGTGGGATTTGCGATGGTTATATTTTATACGCTGCTTATATCTATATCGGAATTTATAAACTTCTCCTTATCATATATTATTGCTGCGGCTGCTGTTATATCGCTTATAACGGCGTATGCAAAATTCGGCATAGTAAAAGATTTGAGTTTGAAAAATATCATACTTATTATCGTCTCTCTTCTGTTTTTATACGGATATTTGTATATTTTACTGCAGCTTCAGGATATGTCTTTACTTTACGGTTCAATAGGACTTTTTGCCGCACTTGGAGTTATCATGTACATGACAAGAAACATTGAATGGTATGTAGAGGAGAATTAATATGTTCAAAAGATTCAGACGCATTAGAATGAATGGCATAATAAGAGATATGGTGCAGGAGACAAGAGTTGATATTGACGATCTTATATATCCGATTTTTGTGCGTGAAGGAGAGAAATTTAGAAAAGAGATAGCTTCCATGCCGGGACTCTTTCAGATGAGTATAGACGAAGCTTTGAAAGAGTGCGAAGAGCTTTTGAAGCTCGGCATAAATAAGATTTTACTTTTCGGCATACCAGAAGTCAAAGACAGTATAGGGAGCGACGCTTTAAACAGCGATGGCATCATAGCAAAAGCATTAACGGCAATAAAAAAAAGTTTCGGACAAAATATAGTTGCGATAACGGATCTCTGTTTTTGTGAATATACAGATCATGGGCATTGCGGCATTTTAAATTTGGAGCAGGCAAGCGTAAATAATGATGCAACTTTAGAGATAACCGCAAAACAGGCTCTGATACATGCTCATGCGGGAGCCGATATCATAGCGCCAAGCGGCATGATGGACGGTGCGGTAAAGACGATAAGAGAAGCATTGGACGGCGATGGATTTGTAGATTTGCCGATCATGAGTTACTCCACAAAGTTTGCGAGCGCTTATTATGGACCGTTTCGCGATGCCGCCGAATCTGCTCCAAGTTTCGGAGACAGGAAAACTTATCAGATGAATCCCGCAAATAGGCGCGAAGCCATAGCCGAATCTTTAGAGGACGAAGCGCAAGGAGCTGATATTTTGATGGTAAAACCGGCTCTCGCATATCTTGATATTGTGCGCGAGATAAGAGATAACACAAAACTTCCCATATGCGTTTATAATGTAAGCGGCGAATACTCTATGCTAAAAACGGCGGCGCAAGCGGGAGTTATAGATTATGATAAAGTTTTACTTGAAACTATGATAAGCTTTAAACGCGCAGGTGCGGATATTATCATCACTTATCATGCTAAAGAAGTGGCAAAACTGCTAAAGGACAAAAACTTATGAGACATTTTTTAACATTGAGAGATTTTAATAAAGAGGAGATTTTAGAGATAATCTCTCTTGCAAAAAATATAAAAGACGAAACAAAACGAAGAGAATTTAAACCCTACATGACAGGGAAATTTTTGGGAATGATTTTTGAAAAAAGTTCCACAAGAACAAGAGTGAGTTTTGAGGTAGGCATTCGTCAGCTCGGCGGCACACCGCTTTTTTTATCGTCTGCCGATATACAATTGGGACGCGGAGAACCTTTGAAAGATACAGCAAGAGTTTTGAGCCGTATGGTTGACATGGTGATGATAAGAACATTTGGGCAGGAGAGACTTGAAGAATTTGCGAAATACTCCTCTGTACCGCTTATCAGCGGACTTAGCGACATGTATCACCCAATGCAGCTTTTGGCGGATTATCTGACGATTTGCGAAAGAGGATATGATAAAAACCTGATAACGGCATATATCGGAGACGGTAACAATATAGCTCACTCTTGGCTCATGCTCTCTTCAAAGCTTGGATTTGAACTTCGTATCTGCTCGCCAAAAGGTTATGAAGTAAATAAAAATGTCTTAAACAACGCATATAATTTTGCAGAAAAAAGCGGTGCAAAAATTATATTATGCGATACTCCCCAAAATGCCGTTACTGGCGCAAATGTTGTTACAACAGATACTTGGATATCTATGGGGCAGGAGAGTGAAAAAGAGAGAAGAATAAGAGATTTTGAAGGGTTTATTGTTGATGATAAAATGATGGATTATGCCCAAAAAGAGGCGATATTTTTGCATTGTCTGCCTGCATATAGAGGTTTTGAGGTCAGCGATGAGGTTTTTGAAAAACATAGCGAAGAGATATTTGACGAAGCCGAAAATAGACTTCATGTACAAAAAGCTGTTATGGTTTGGTTAGACAAACAGAGATAAAATTACAAACCACAAAACAGGAGAGATTATGGAAAACGAAAATAAGATAGCAATTTATGACGAAATAGACAAAATTTCAAAAAAAACCGGTATAGACGATGAAAGCATTAAAACAATACTTGAAGTAGAGATCACGGACAATCCCGATATTAAATCATTAATCCTTAAATCCGGCAGTTGGGAGGCTAAAGAGCCGTGGTTTGTTATAGATGAAAAGAAAAAGATTCATGCGCTTATTTCTATAGATACGCTTACAAAAATGGTGGAAAATTTAAAAACTTTAGGGCAAGAAAATTTTGAACTAAAACTTGAAAAGACGATATGGAAGCACTTACCCGTTGATTTTGGAGATGTTTGGGTTGTCGCTATGGACGAGATAAAAAATATGGCAAAAACAAGTCAAAACGCACAGGCCGTAAAAGTAGATATAGAAAAACTTATCGCAAATATCAAGAAAAAACATCCTTCGCTATTTGTGGATCTAAAAGGACTCTATAATATAGCTCCGCATAATATACTGCATCAGGAAAATTGATGATAGATTTTGAGCAGTTTGTAAAGTATTCAAAGCCGGGACCCAGATATACAAGTTATCCGACCGCACCCGAGTTTGGCGATAATTTCAGTGCGGTTGATTATGAAAATATACTAAAATCACAGGATAAAAACAGAAAATTATCTCTCTATTTTCATATGCCTTTTTGCAGATCCGCATGTTATTTTTGCGGCTGTAATGTCGTTTTTACCAGTAAAGAAGAAAAAAAAGAGCGCTATATAGAATATCTTAAAAAAGAGCTTGAGATACTTAGCCGTTCTCTTGATACAAGCAGAGAAGTTTTGCAGCTGCATTTTGGCGGCGGAACGCCTACTTTTTTTGATTCGGTGCAGTTAGAGAAGATTATCAAAGCTATTTGGCAGACATTTCCAAATCAAGCCGAAGGCGCTGAGATAAGCTGCGAGACGGATCCCAGATTTTTAACCAAAGAGCACATGAGCGTTTTAACGGAAAACGGCTTTAACCGTATCAGTTTTGGGGTACAGGATTTTGACGAAAAAGTTCAACATGAAATACACCGCATACAATCTTTTGAAGTTACGAAAAATGCCGTAGATATCGCAAGAATGGCAGGCATAACTTCAATCAATACGGATTTGATTTATGGGCTTCCGTATCAAAGCTTGGATAGTTTTGGCAAAACTTTGGAAAAATCACTAAAACTTGATATAGACAGATACGCAGTTTTTAACTATGCGCATGTGCCGTGGCTTAAAAAAACCATGAGAAAATTTGACGAAACAACGCTGCCCTCCCCAAAAGAAAAACTGCTGATAATGCGTCATGTAATAGACTTTTTAGAGTCAAACGGATATAAAATGATAGGTATGGATCACTTTGCAAAACCAACGGACGAACTTTTTCTGGCGATAGAAAAAGGAGAATTGCACCGTAATTTTCAAGGCTATACGACAAAAGGCGGTGCGGATCTGATAGGTATTGGGCTTACAAGTATCGGTGAAGGCGAAGAGCATTATGTGCAAAACTTCAGAGATATGAGCGAATACGAAGCCTGTATAGACAATAATATACTGCCTGTCATGAGAGGGTTGAACCTAAATAGAGACGATATGATTAGAAAAGCTGTGATTATGGAGATGATGAGTAATTTTAAACTAAATATTGAAAATATTGAGAAGCGTTTTAATATAGACTTTTTTGACTATTTTAAAAAAGATATGGAAGAGCTTCGTACATTTATAGACGAGGGGCTGGTAACGCTTGAAAAAAAAGCTTTACATGTAAGCGATACAGGAACGCTGTTGATACGCAATATATGCATGTCGTTTGACGCTTATTTGAAAAAGGTGCCTGAAGAGCTGCGCCGCTTCAGCAAAACAGTATGAATTTTGATTTTACAAAGACAAGCGATGCTTGCGTAAAGTGCGGCAAATGTATTCCAAGCTGTACGATTCACCAGATAAATGCCGATGAAGTTACGAGTCCGCGCGGCTTTTTAGAACTTGTTGGAGCGTATCAAAGAGGTGAATTGGAGTTAGACAAAAACGCAAAAGAGATATTTGAAAAATGTTTCTTATGCACAACATGCGTGAGTATCTGTCCGACTTCACTGCCAACGGATATCGCTATAGAAAACATTCGTCATGACATTGCAAAAAAATTCGGCATAACATGGTTTAAAAGAGTCTATTTTTTTCTTTTAAGACATAAAAAAATTATGGATTTTTCTATCTCTTTGGGTGCATTTTTTATCCCGTTACTTTTCAAGGTTGATAAAAACGCCCAGTCCATGAAGCCGCGTTTTAATCTGCCGTTTGTAGGCAAGCGTGTATTTCCGCGCTTAAATAAAAAAAGTTTTCTAAATTCTCATGACGAATTTATACAAAACAGCAGTTCTGATGACGCTTTGAAAGTTGCCGTATTTGCAGGGTGTTTTTCAAATTATCACTATACAAAAACGGGAGATAGTCTGCTTAAAATCTTAAAAGCTTTACAAATCAATGTCATGTTGCCTAAAAAACAGCGCTGCTGCGGTGCGCCCGCACTTTTTACGGGAGATTTTAAAACCGTAGATAAACTTATACGCACAAATGTGGACTATTTTGAGACTTTTTTAGATGAAGTGGACGCTGTTATTATACCTGAAGCTACATGTGCGGCGATGATAAAAGAGGATTGGGAACGATTTATGTGTGAAGATAAAGAGATGTCTGTGCGCATAAAAAAGATAACGGGAAAAGTCTTCATGGCAAGCGAATGGCTTTATAAAAAAACCAAACTTTTGGAACTTTTGAACAGTGTAAATATAAAAGCCAAAGAGAGTATTACATATCACGACCCGTGTCATGCAAGAAAAGTTTTAAAAGTTTTCAAAGAGCCGCGTGCACTTTTGGGCGCAAATTACGATATAAAAGAGATGAGCGACCCTGCGCAGTGCTGCGGATTTGGCGGCGTAACGATGCAAAGTGAAAAGTTTAAATTTTCTCAAAAAGCAGGTGGCACAAAAGTACAGATGATAGAAAAAACGGATGCAAAAATTGTCAGTGCGGAGTGCGGCGCATGCAGAATGCAGCTTACAAACGCTTTAGATCAAAAGAGTGTAAAAGTTGCTTTCAAGCATCCGCTGGAATTAATCGCAGAAGTTATAAATCAAGAGTAAAAAACTCTATCCTGCGCATGCAAGATAGAGTTTAAATATTAATGTATGGCACCAGGAGTTATCCAGTCTCCTACGACAAACATAACCCAAGGTATCTCTATAACTAAAAATACTGCAAGGAATATCAGTCCGAATATCGTACCAAGCTTCCAAAAGTCTGAGCCTTTGATATAACCCGACCCAAAATATACAGGCGAAGGTCCTGTTCCATATGGGGTGATAATACCCATAATACCCAAAGAGAGCATCATAAGAACCGTTACAAGATAGACATTAACGCCTTCAATTGCTTGAGCTATTATAATAAACAGTGCAAGCAGCGCCGTAACATGAGCCGTTGTTGATGCAAAAAAGTAGTGCAGCAGATAAAAAGCCAGCACTAACCCTATGATAGCGGTAGTAGGAGAAACGCCTAAAAGAGATTCTTTAAGTATTTCTGATAGCCAAGCTAAAAAGCCGACATTCTTTAAACCCTCCGCCAAAGCGACTAATGTAGCAAACCATGCCAAAACATTCCATGCAGGCTTATTGCTTAAGAAGTCATTCCATGAGATAATTTTCGCGGCAAGCATGAAAATAATAACAAATACTGCCGTTGTTGTGCCGTTTATCTCTATAATACTTCCCTTTAGTGTATCAACTGAAGAGAGTATCCAAAAAACAAGAGCAAACACGGATATAACTACCATCCACTTCTCTTTTGTTGTTATTAGGCCGAGTTTAGAGCATTCCTCTTTAGCCCATTCTATAACGCCGGAAGAGCCTTTAACTTCCGGAGGGTAGATAATATACGCCAAAAGAGGCGTTAAGATAAACAGTAAAAGACCTGCGGGCAAAAATGCTACAAACCAACTAAACCAACTTATTTCGGCAACGCCTGATTTTGCCGCTGTAGTTACGGCGAGCAGATTCGGAGCTAAACCTGTCAAAAACATAGAGCTTGTTACGCATGTAACAGCCAGCGATACCCACATAACATATCCGCCTATTTTGCGCGGATTTTTATCGGGATAGGATTCGAACATGGGAGGAATCGAACTTACTATCGGATAAATAACGCCGCCGCTTCTTGCCGTATTGCTTGGGATAAAAGGGGCGAGAATGCCATCTGTAAAAGCTATGGCATATCCGATACCAAGCGTAGATTTTCCAAGCTTTTTGACAAGCGTTAACGCAATTCTTTTACCAAGTCCGCTCTGCTGATATCCAAGACCGATAGCAAAAGCTGCAAAGATGAGCCAAACGGTGCTGTTTGAAAAACCGGATAGCCCCCAATTGATAGACGCACTGCTGCTGATAACAGCTGTCGGATCACCTGATTTTGCAGGACCAACCTTAAAAAAGACTGCTACGGCAACGCCGATAAGTCCCACCAATGCAGGCGGAATAGGCTCTAAAATAAGTCCTATTATAACGCCGACAAAGATACTCAAATATATCCAAATGCCATGAGTTAGCTGCGGCACATTATCTATTACAGCTACTTCCGAAAAATCTATCTGCCATAAACCTGCGAAATAGACAACAATACTGACTGCAAACGGTATTGCAAGCTTGATGTACTTATTCATACATTCTCCTTAGTATAATTTTTTTAAATCATCATAGCTAAGACTAATATATCAAACTAACTCATTGTATTACTAAATAAATTAAGAAATTATAAAACAACAGCTTATATAAGAGCAAATTTTTTATTAGCATAAAGTGTTATAAAATTGTAACTATTATGATATTGACAGTAGAAATTTAAATATTAATATTTAAGCTTATTAAAAGCAATACAAATTGACGGAACGGCTTTGTCGGCAAAGTTAAGTAAATATATTTCATCGTTTTTTTACAGTTTAAATCCCTACGTAAAACCTATTTTTTGTCTCAAACGGTAATGAAATTTGCAAGGATTGATCATGGAAAGCTTTATATTGTAACGGCAGTGTTATAAATAACGCTTTACATGAGAGAGTTGTGATTTAAAACAAAATTCTGCCGGCATTTGCCGGCAGATAGAACTATTTTGACTTTTTCTTGCTGTCTTTTTCAGCGGGTTTCGTCGCTTTAGCATCTTTTTTTGAACCGCAGCACGCCATTTCAGCCTCCAATAATAAAATTTATCAGCAAAAACTGATGTAAGACTATTTTACTCCAAATAATAATAATCAAAACTTAAATTAGTCAAGTAATAGCTCCATTAATGTATAAATAGCTTTTTAGGCGATGGTTAAAAATTAATCAGTTGTTTGCATAAAAATACAAATCTTAAATGCTAATATTTTACAAAATCATTTTTACAAAGGAGTACAGATGAGAAAAAAATTACTTTCTCTCTTAACACTGTTTGCGTTGCCTGTCGTTTTGGCTGCGCAGGAAGAGGAAGAGGCTGTTGCGGAAGTTATTACTGAAGTTGCTGATGCTACAGAAGCTGCGGCAGAGGCTGTGTTAAACAGCGGAGATACGGCTTGGATTATAGTTGCGACTACGCTTGTTATGCTTATGACGCCTGCCGGTTTGGCGCTTTTTTACGGCGGTATGGCTCGCGCTAAAAACTTGCTGAATACTATAGCCATGAGCGTTGGAGGCTATATAGTGGCAGGGCTTGTTTGGGTCATAATCGGCTTTTCAATAGCATTCGGACCGGATATCGGCGGAGGCATTGCGGGGTTTGACGGATTCTTTTTGACAAGTATAGGAATGGATAAGCTTCATGGAACAATCCCTGAAATTCTTTTCGCAGTTTTTCAATTGACATTTGCCGGCATCACGCTTGCTCTTATCAGCGGCGCATTGATAGAAAGGCTGAAATTCAGCACATGGCTTATCTTTTCGGCGCTTTGGGTCATCGCTGTTTATGCGCCGATAGCTCACTGGGTTTGGGGCGGAGGTTGGCTTGGAGAGGACGG
>JAISXY010000088.1 GCA_031270285.1 Campylobacteraceae bacterium | reverse complement strand
ATGCGAGGCTATAAAGTTTTTGCAGGAACAGCCAATCTTGAATTTGCCAAACAAGTGGCGAAAAATCTCTCTCTCCCTCTCTCTGACGCACAGGTACACACTTTTAGCGACGGCGAAATAAGCGTACAGATAAGCGAAAGCGTGCGGGGAAAAGATATATTTATCATACAATCTACATGTTCTCCTGCAAACAACAATCTTTTAGAGCTTCTTATACTCACTGACGCTTTAAGACGAAGTTCTGCCAGTTCCATTACCGCTGTGATTCCGTATTTTGGTTACGCAAGACAGGACAGGAAAGCCGCTCCAAGAGTTCCCATTACCGCAAAACTTATCGCAAATATGCTGCAAGCCGCCGGTATAAATCGCGTTGTAACGATAGATTTGCATGCAGGTCAAATACAGGGCTTTTTTGATATTCCTGTGGACAATCTTTACGGTTCGGTTGTATTTTACAATTATGTCTTAAATAAAAATTTCAAAAATTTAGTCGTAGCAAGTCCCGATATAGGCGGTGTGGCAAGAGCCAGAGCGTTTGCGAAAAAGCTTAATGTGGACATGGTTATCGTAGATAAACGCCGCGAAAAAGCAAACGAGTCGGAAGTGATGAATATCATAGGCGAAGTTGAGGGCAAAAATATCATACTGGTAGACGACATGATAGACACAGCCGGCACTATAGTAAAAGCTGCTGCGGCATTAAAGCAAAAAGGGGCGGTGAGCGTTATGGCTTGCTGTACTCATGCAGTGCTTTCCGGAAGCGCTTATGAGAAGATAAAAAACAAAGCGCTTGATGAGCTTGTAGTAACAGATACTATCCCGCTAAAAGAAGAGAGTCCGAAAATCAAAGTTCTTTCAGTAGCACCGTTGTTTGCTGAGGTTATAAGAAGGGTTTACCACAACGAGAGCGTAAACGGACTATTTTTTTAATTATGCAAAAAAACATTAGAAATTTCTCTATCATAGCCCATATTGACCATGGAAAAAGCACTTTAGCCGACCGCCTTATCCAAGAGTGCGGTGCGGTAAGCCAAAGAGACATGCACTCTCAGATAATGGATACCATGGATATAGAAAAAGAGCGCGGTATCACCATAAAAGCCCAAAGCGTACATTTAAATTATGTAAAAGACGGCGTTAATTACACGCTAAATCTCATAGATACACCAGGACATGTGGACTTTTCTTACGAAGTGAGCCGCTCTTTAGCTTCATCCGAGGGAGCACTTTTGGTAGTTGACGCTTCGCAGGGCGTTGAAGCGCAGACGATAGCAAATGTATATATAGCGTATGAAAACAATCTCGAGTTGATTCCCGTGATAAACAAAATAGACCTCCCCGCGGCAGACAGCACAAGAGTAAAAAACGAGATAGAGCATGTCATAGGGCTTGACTGCTTTGATGCCATAGAAGTAAGCGCAAAAACAGGCTTTGGCATACAGGAGTTACTAAGCGCTATCATAGACAAAATCCCGCATCCAAAAGGCGACAAAAACGCCTCCTTAAAAGCGCTTATATATGACAGTTGGTTTGATAACTATCTTGGAGCATTGGCGCTTGTAAGAGTATATGACGGCTCTATAAAAAAAGGTCAAGAGATACTTGTCATGGGTACAAACAAAAAACACGAAGTTTTAAGCCTCATGTATCCTCACCCTCTAAATCCCGTAAAAACGGACATTATAAAAACGGGCGAAATAGGCATTGTAGTTTTGGGACTTAAAAATGTAAGCGATGTCAAAGTAGGCGATACGGTAACAGACGCTAAAAATCCCACAAAAGAAGCCGTACATGGCTTTAAAGAGGCAAAACCTTTTGTATTTGCAGGACTGTATCCTATAGAAACCGACAAATTTGAAGACATGAGAGACGCTCTTGAAAAGTTAAAACTAAACGATTCAAGTATCAGTTATGAGCCTGAAACATCCGCCGCATTGGGATTTGGTTTTCGCGTAGGATTTTTGGGACTTTTGCACATGGAGGTTGTAAAAGAGAGGCTGGAGCGCGAGTTTGATTTGGATTTGATAGCTACCGCACCGACCGTTACATACAAAGTAACAAAAACGGATGGCACGCTCATGTCCATTCAAAATCCGAGCGAACTCCCGCCTGTGAATGAGATAAGCGTCATAGAAGAGCCTTATGTAAAAGCTACGGTTATCACTCCAAGCGAATTTTTAGGCAACGTCATAACTCTTGTCAATAATAAGCGCGGCATTCAGACAAAGATGGATTATCTGAACGAAACGCGCGTTTTGTTGGAGTATGACATTCCTATGAACGAGATAGTTATGGATTTTTACGATAAACTAAAATCAGCTACAAAAGGCTATGCCAGCTTTGATTATGAGATTTCAGGTTACCGCGCGGGAAATCTTGTCAAACTTGACGTAAGAGTAGCCGGAGAAGTTGTAGATGCACTTTCTATCATTGTCTCAAACGATAAAGCGCAAAGTAAAGGCAGAGAGTTTGTCAGCGCCATGAAAGAGATAGTGCCGAGGCAACTTTTTGAAGTAGCGATACAAGCAAGTGTGGGCAATAAAATAATAGCTCGCGAAACAGTCAAGTCAATGGGCAAAAATGTTACGGCAAAATGTTACGGCGGCGATATCACGCGTAAACGCAAACTTTTGGAAAAACAAAAAGAGGGCAAAAAGCGCATGAAAGCAATAGGAAAAGTGCAGCTTCCCCAAGAGGCATTTTTGACTATCTTGAAGATAGACTGATTTTTATCTATTTTAAATACTTCTCTTTAGTCATCCTGAATAGATTTTTCTTATGAACCTTTTCCGTATCTGCATTGATGGCAGTTATGTAGTAGTCTATCTTGTGGTCTATCTTGTCTAAATGCTTTTTGAGTTTTTCCATGTACGCTTCGGCGCTCTTTTTTTGTTCAATAAAGAGATTTAGACGCTCTTTCAATGTCTTATCGCCTTTCAAACATAAATCTATATAATTCCTGATTCCTTTTACGGGCATTCCCGTATCTTTCAAGCACGCTATGACAGCCAACCACTCAAAATCACTCTCTTTAAACTTGCGTGTTCCGGAATACGTGCGCTCAAGAAAAGGAAACAGTCCCTCTTTGTCGTAGTAGCGCAGCGTATAAGCGCTGATACCGGATTTTTTTGCTGCCTCGGCTATAGTGTAACTCATTTTTGCCTCCAAATATTTTTACAATTATATGATAAAAAAACAAAAATACTCTTGACTTAGAGTTTACTCTATGGTTTATAATGCTAAAAAGTTAGAGTAATTTTTAAGGAAAGGAGATAAAGATGAGAAGGTTTTGGTTGAATCCAATAATTGCGATCGTCGCATTTGCGATGACAATCAGCGTTTTGGGAGCAGATACTGTGGCAAACAAAGATAGAACCGTTTTAAGCGACGGCAAATACCGCGAGCTGTTTGGCGCTTTGCCTCCGCATGGCAAAGAGAGCGATCCGGAGTTCATGGAGATACTGCGCAAGTTTATCTTCGGCGAAGTATTTTATACGGGCGATTTGGACGACCGGACAAGAGAGCTGCTTACGATTACCGCGTTAAGCGCTAGTCAAGCGCTACCGCAGTTAAAAGGGCATATAAACGCCGCGCTTAATATAGGCGTAAAACCTTTAGAGGTTAGAGAGGCTATTTATGGATTTGCGCCTTCAATGGGATTTCCAAAAACCTTAAATGCCATAAGCGTTATGAACGAAGTTTTTGCGCAACGAAAGATAACGCTGCCGCCAAGCAAAAATATCGTAAAAGAGAGCGAGCGGTATGAAAAAGGCAGAGCGCTCCGATACCCGCTTTACGGCGATAAAACCAATAAGAGTTTGGAAGGACTGCCGGAGGAGTTGAAGACAGAAGTCTCGAAACTTGTAATAGAGTTTAACTTCGGAGATTTTTATACCAGAGACGGATTAAGTACAGCAAAAAGAGAGTTGCTGAGGGTTGCGCTTTTAGCTACCGACGGCTCTGAGAAAGAACAGATAAAAACGCATGCGATCGGCGCGCTTAAAGCCGGCAACGATAAAGATACAATACTCGCGGCGATGGTTCATCTGATACCTTATATCGGGCTTCCAAAAGCGTTAAAAGCGATTGAAGCCGTTAAGGATTTGGACGAAAGCGACGCGGCGCAAAACGCCGATGCGATCTTTCCAAAAGGAGCGCGTGGTCCTGCCGAATGGTTTAGCGGTACGGTTTGGGTTTCTACGCTGGCAAATCCAAACGATATGGAAGGTCTATACTCTGTAGGCAGCGTAACGTTTGAAGCGGGCGCAAGGACATATTGGCATACGCATCCGCTTGGACAGGTATTGTTGGTTATTGACGGCGAAGGCTGGTATCAGGAGCGCGGCAAACCTGCGCGCTTTTTGGTAAAAGGCGACGTGGTTACAATACCAAAAAATACGGAGCATTGGCATGGAGCGGTAAATAAGAGCAGCTTTACGCATATCGCCATCACCAATCTAAAAGATGGAAGTAACGTAACATGGCTTAAGCCCGTAACGGATAAAGAGTATAGCGAAACAAACAGATGAAAAAGTTTTTATTGGCGGTAATGACGATTTTAACAGGAGCGCAAATGCAGGCAAATACGCAAGCGGTAAAAGAACAAAAGGTTCTTATCGCCTATTTTTCATGGGGAGGCAATACCAAAACTATTGCGGAGTATATCCATGAGGCGGCAGGCGGGGATATGTTTGAGATAAAAACGCTTCAGCCTTATCCAAAAGAGTATAATCCTACGGTAGATACCGCAAAAGAGGAGCAAAGACTAAACGCCCGCCCGAAACTTTCGGCAACGATAGATAACATGAGCGGTTACGATACCGTTTTTCTGGGTTATCCGAATTGGTGGGGGACTATCCCGATGGCGCTGTTTACTTTTTTGGAAGCCTATGATTTGACGGGCAAAACTATTATCCCGTTTTGCACGCATGAGGGGAGCGGATTTGGGAGCAGTATAGACGATATAAAGAGGTTAAGTCCCAATGCGCTGATACTTCAGGGTTTTGTAGTGAGAGGCGGCAGCGTAAAGCGCGCCAAAAACGACGTGGATAAGTGGATTAGCCGACTTGATATTGGCGGGCGATGACCGGCGCAAGTTCAACGATAAAGGAGATTTAGATGAAAACGGGGATATTTAACAAAAGCGGATTTGAAGTATCCGCAAAGCGCAATGCCCTCAAGATGGGCGCAATACAACCAAAAAATCGGTTTGCACCCGATGAAGGAGTACGACAATGGCGCTTATGATTATCGCGCTGCTGCTGATAGCTGTCTCTATCTGGTATGTTCCGTTCAGGCTAAAAACTCTGCTTGGATTTAAGAGGGTATGGATATGGCATATCCTCTCTATCATTGTCATAGCCGGCTACATGCTAACAGTATTAAAAGGCATTTATACTTGGGACAACGCCGCCGCCGCTCTCATGTATAACGCGCTGGGATTATTGTTTGTCTTTTTCATCTATCTGTTTTTCTTACTGCTCGTAACGCATCCTTTGACGCGTCTGTTCAAACGCAAACGCATATTGGGCATAGGCGCTATAGCCATCTCCGCTTTGCTTGTTATATACGGATTTATCAACGCCCAATTTTTCACGATCACGCAGTATGATTTGGGCGTAAAAGGATTAACGCAGAGCGTGAAGATAGTTCATATCCCAGACATTCATCTGGGAGCGCAAAGGGGAGAGGGTTATCTTAGAAAAATATTGAGCGTTATAGAAAAGCAAAAACCGGATTTTGTTTTGTATAACGGCGATCTTGTAGATAGCAACATTGCCCTAAAACCCGAACTGTTTTCGCTTTTCAAATCTGTCGCCGCCGAACAGTATTTCACTTTGGGCAATCATGAGTATTATATGGATACCGATAAAGCCTTACAGCTTATTGCCGACGCCAATATACGCATTTTACGAAGCGAAATGGTTGAAACGCATGGTATCCAACTTATCGGCATGGAGTACATGAACGCCGACAAAGAGACTTACAATGCGCATGCGGTCAATAACTTAACTATACAAGAGGAGTTACCGCGCATTGCAAAAGACGATGACAAACCATCAATACTTGTGCATCACAGCCCTGTGGGAATGAAATATGCGGCGCAGGAAGATATAGACCTTATGCTCGCAGGTCATACGCACGGCGGACAGTTTTTCCCGGGCACTTTGCTGGTAAAATACAGTTTTCCTATGTACAGCGGACGCTATCAGATCGGCAAAATGACGCTGCTGGTTTCGCAAGGAGCTGGCACGTTTGCAGCGCCGATAAGGCTTGGAACTCGCAATGAGATACAAATCGTTAATTTGATTCCATTGCAGCAATAATTAAAGAAACGCAAACGGCGATGAGTTTGAAACAGATGCGTATAACGACTGACTTTGCGATGATAGCTTTAGTATTGTTTGCGTTTGCTTATCGCGTAAGTATAAAAGGCGTTGACGCTCATGAATATATAGGTTTTAGCGCATTTTTGGCGTTTGCAGCGCACAATATCATTAATCGCCGCTGGTATGCAAATATCGCTAAAGGCGGCTTTAATGCGCGCCGTATTATAACTACAGCTTGCAATCTCGCTCTGGCTTTAGCGATAATTACGCTTATCCTCACCGGTCTGGCTCAGTCAAGAAAACTGCTCTCCTTTTTGAGCTTATCCGGTTCTATAGAATTAAGAAAGATACATACCACGGCCGCTTATTGGAGTTTGATTTTACTTTCAACGCATATAGGTATTCATTGGCAGATTTTGATTAATGCGGCGCGAAAAACGGCGGGCAACATAAACGAACGGCTATTTACGCTTTTTTCTCGCGTTCTTGGCTTTTTTATTATAGCTTTTGGCGTTTGGTCATCGTTTGATAGGGCGATGTTTTCAAAGCTGTTCATGGGATTTTCATTTGATTATTGGGATATGCGAAGACCAGCCGTTTTGTTTTTTATTATGACGCTCTCAATTATGTGCTTATATATCTTTTTAACGCACTATGCGCTTAAACTTATATCAGTTAAAAGGAGGAAAAAGTGAAAAGATTGGCTCTATTTGCCTTTGCGTTTTTTGTGATGACAGGGCTGGCGACGGGGCAGACAAAAGAGGAGGTAAAAGCCGTGAAACAGAGCGAAAATAAGCAAGAACTTGTGAAAATAAAAATAACCATTGACGGCAGGGAACTTACAGCAAGTTTGATAAACGGCGCGGCGGCAAGGGATTTTATCTCGCTGCTGCCTTTGACTTTGGTATTGGAAGACTACAACCGCACAGAAAAGATAAGCGCGCTTCCTAAGAAATTATCAACAAGCGGCGAACCTTCTGGCTACGATCCGTCTATCGGCGATATCGCTTTTTATGCCCCGTGGGGCAATCTGTGCATATATTATAGAGATTTTGGCTACTCAAACTCGCTTGTGTTTTTGGGAAAGATAGATGGCGGCATGGAGGTTTTTAATGTTTC
>JAISXY010000060.1 GCA_031270285.1 Campylobacteraceae bacterium | reverse complement strand
ATAGACGCATACTTTGCGCGATTTATTACTAATACTACCAATAAATCATAGAATAGGCGTTTTGCGGACTATATTATTGCGTTAAATAAATAGTTGCAAATGTGTTGTTTTGCTTTCTTTGGCGAGAATAACCGCTTTTAATTTAATCAACAAATTAAAAATAAATACACCTATCAAAAAGGTATATTGATGCTTAGAGTTACTCCATGATTTCCGATGTTTTCTATCTTATCGCCGCTCATGTGCAAGCCGTATTGGTAAACTACCGATACATAAGGCCAGCCGATGCCGATTTCAGGGGCAAATTTCCACTCTTTTTCACCCTCGCCCCAATGGTGCACAAAATTCGCTCCGAAAACCAAAAAGAAATCCCTCGTTACGCTCGTCATTTCCGTGCGCCCTTCAAAGCCAAATTTGGCTCCTTTTAGCGAACTTTCCAAGCTTTTTTCTACGCCGATTCTGATACCAAATCCTTCCCTATAACCAGTAGAAAATAGGCCGACTTTACCCTCCAAACCGACAAACTGCTCTTTTTGATACAATGTGTATTCCGGCGACAATACGCAGCCTGACATACTTTCAGAAAAAAAATGAGTTTCACAACTGCCAAAAGCAGGCGCCAACGACAATGAAAACAGAGTCAAAGAGAATATTAATTTTTTAAACAAAGCGTACCCCTTTCTTGATTTACAAATCCTGTTCTATCAATTTCTTGAAAGAGTTAAAATAAAGTTCGCGCGCTTTTGCAACATTCAAATCTATCGCTTTGTCTATCAAAAGCCGTTTCCCGCCTGTTTTTCCGATGAACTTCACGCTTAAACCCATCTCTTTTGCCAACTCTTCAAAAGCTTCTCTATCTTTTACTTCAACAACCGCCCTTGAAAAACTTTCGCTAAAAAGCAGCTTTTCCTCTTTAAAATCTGTGTTTATTGTCGCGCCAAGTCCGCCAACAGCGCTCATTTTGGCAAGCGATATGGCGATTCCACCCGTGTTTATATCTTTTGCCGCGCTGATGATCCCTTTCTTGTTTGCCTCTATGACAAGCTCCCAAAGTTTCAACTCTTTATCGTAGTCAATCTTCGGCAGCTCGCCTTTAACGGTATTTGCAAAAAGTTTCAGATATAAACTTCCTCCGAACTCTTCGTAAGTATCGCCCAATATATAGATAGAACTGCCCTCTTTTTGAAAAGATGACGGCAGTACTTTATCGGCATCGTCATTGAGTCCCACCATGACGATGGAAGGCGTAGGAAACACGCCCACGCCCTCAGTTTCGTTATATAAAGATACATTTCCGCTCACAACGGGAGTATTAAGAGCCAGACACGCCTCTTTTATCCCCTCGCATCCTTTGGCAAACTGCCACATAACTTCAGGGTTTTCAGGATTGCCGTAGTTTAGACAATCGGTAATCGCCAACGGTCTTGCTCCGCTCATGGCAACATTTCGTCCGCTCTCCATGACAGCCGCCGCCGCACCGCCTTTTGGGTCTATGTAGTTATATCTTGGATTGCAATCGCTGCTCATGGCGATAGCTTTTCCGCTCTCTTTGATGCGAATCACACTTGCGTCAAGAGAACCCGGGGCTTTGATGGTATTTGTTTGCACCATAGAATCATACTGTTCGTATATCCAAGATTTGTCGGCTATCTCAGGATGAGATAAAAACTTTTCCAAAACTTCCTGCGCATCGGGAGCTTTAAAAAGAGGGATAGTTTTAATATTTTTTAGGTATTCCGGCTCTTTAACGGGACGGTTTAAAATCGGAGCATTTTCACTAACCGGAGCAACGGGAATACTCGCCGCCAAAATGCCGTTAAAATACAGCTCCATGACGCCGCTGTCGGTAACTTCTCCGATCACTTCAGCATCCAAATCCCACTTTTTAAATATCTCCAGCACTTTATCTTCACAGCCTTTTTTGGCGCAAATGAGCATTCTTTCTTGGGATTCACTGAGCATGAGTTCATAAGGAGTCATACCCTCTTCACGCATCGGAACACGCGACAAATCCATCTTCATGCCGCTCCCGCTTCGTCCTGCCATCTCAAAAGAGCTTGAAGTAAGACCTGCCGCTCCCATATCCTGAATGCCCACTATATAGTCATGTCCGAACAGTTCAAGACAAGCTTCAAGCAGAAGTTTTTCGGCAAACGGATCGCCAACTTGCACGGTAGGGCGCAAAGATTTGTTCTCTTCGGTAAAACTGTCGCTTGCCATCACCGCACCGCCAAGTCCGTCCCGTCCCGTCTTGCTTCCTACATAAATCACGGGGTTTCCTATACCCTCAGCCCGTCCGTAAAATATCTCATCGCTTTTGCAAAGCCCGAGCGTGAAAGCATTGACAAGGATATTGCCGTTATAACATTCGTCAAAAAATGTCTCGCCGCCAATAGTCGGCACTCCCATGCAGTTACCGTAATGCCCTATTCCCTCAACGACTCCTCTAACCAAATATCTTTGGTGTTTAGCTTTTTTTTCGCTGCCTTCAATTTTTCCAAAGCGCAGAGAGTTTAGATTTGCCACAGGGCGCGCGCCCATCGTAAAAACATCTCTCAATATTCCGCCCACTCCCGTAGCAGCGCCCTGAAACGGTTCAATAAAACTTGGGTGGTTGTGGCTCTCCATCTTAAAAACGGCGGCGATACCGTCTCCTATATCTATAACTCCCGCATTTTCTCCGGGACCTTGTATAACCCACGGAGCTTTGACGGGAAAACCGTTTAAGTATTTCTTGCTGGATTTATATGAGCAGTGCTCGCTCCACATTGCCGAAAATATGCCTATCTCAACGAGATTTGGTTCTCGCTTCAGTATCTCTTTTATCTTGATATAATCGTCATCTGTCAGCTTATGAGCTTTCAAAATTTCAGCGATTGTTTTCATTAGATGACCTTGCAAAAGTTTTTACGGATTGTACAAAAAAAGGACTAAATAGTAGTTGAACACATGTATAAAAATAGATTTTACGATAGTTATTAGCTTGTTGCATATTTTATATATTGTGTATTTTGGTAACAAAATAAATAACTGTGTAAATTTACATAAAATTAGACAAAAATCTCTATTTTACAATCTAAATATAATTTTATCTTATGAGTTGCATTTTTGCTATGTATCTATAGGTAACATTTTAAAAGCTTTTTTGCCCTAATATTTTGATATTTTTAAAAAATTTAATATCAATCCCTACAATTAAAATATCTCAATGTTAAGGAGCAACTATGGAAAAAAATTCTAATGTTGTAGAAATCACTTCCAAGCAAGCTGATCCGTCTGCTTTGGGGCTGTTTGGTTTAGCCCTTGTTACTTTGGTAGCATCCAGCGAGAAACTGGGTCTTACCACAGGTACTATCGGTATCTTACCGTGCGCACTGCTTTTGGGCGGTTTTATCCAGTTAATCGCCGGAGCTTTGGACTATAAAAAACAGAATGTTTTCGGAGGTTTGGCTTTCATGGGTTATGGTATGTTTTGGGTAACGATAGCCCTTACATGGTGGTTTATGTTTAATCAATATGAGGGCGATTTTACAAAACAGCTTGGATTTTTCTATCTTGGCTATTTTATTTTTACTTTTTATATGACGATAGGAGCTGCCACAACAAATAAGGTGCTTTTTTCTATATTTTTAGCTATTGATGTTCTATTTGTATCGCTTGTATGTTATGGGTTTGGCATATATCCGGAATTTGCAAAGATAGCAGCCGGCGTAGCAGAACTTGTTATATCCCTGCTCTCTTTTTACGGCAGTGCTGCAAATGTACTGAATATACATATGCAAAAAGAGATTTTACCTATAGGGAAAATGTGTTGATAATTTAATTCAAACCCTTTAAATATTTTAAGGGTTTGAACTGCTTTTATACTTTAGATGAGAACTAAGTAAATATTTTAGGTTTTACATAAAAAGGCTAAATAGTAGTTCGGAATCTGCATTATCATTCATGTACGCAGCATCATGAACTTTGCTCGTATGTGATAAATGCTCATAAAAAGATTTATATATCAAAATATTTTTTAACAGTTATCTCATCGTCTTTATTTAATATCGGTGGATTTATCTTGACGGTATCGGGATATTTTAAGCCGCTTCCAGTGTTTAGCAAAACGACCTTTTCATGTGGCTTTATCCATCTCTTCTTTAAGAGTAAATGTGCCGCAGCTACTGTCGCCGCTCCTTCAGGACAGACAAAAAGCCCCTCATTTTTTGCAAGCAGCGCTTGATACTCCAATATGCTCTCATCGCTTACGCACACGGCTTTGCCTTTTGTTTCATAAATGGCTTCCAACACCAAAAAATCACCCAAAGCTTTTGGTACGGTGATGCCAAATGCTATAGTTTTGGCACCCTCCCAAAAAACAGACTCTTTATCGGAATTTTCGTAAGCTTTTACTATCGGCGCACAGTTTTTGGCTTGAACGGCAACAAGACGCGGCAATTTTTTGATAATATCAAGCTCTTTTAATTC
>JAISXY010000042.1 GCA_031270285.1 Campylobacteraceae bacterium | reverse complement strand
AAGCTTTCATATGTAAACTCTTTACCCGAGCGAATACGCAAAGAAAAGTGGCTCACTCCGCCATAAACGGCGTCTGCTCCGTAAGAGAGTGCGATTTTTAATTTTTCAAAATTTCCCGCAGGAGATAAAAGTTCTACGCTCACTATTTAGCGCTGCTTATAAGTTTTTTTAAATTATTAACTGTTTTTTCGTCCATGTTATCTATTTTACTTATGATTTCAATAAGCAGCCGTTCGGTCTCTTTTTTCTCTTTCAGTAGATTTTTTTCAGCATTAATTTTTGTAGATAGAGCGGTAACAAACTGTGCGCATAGATTAGTTTCCGCTTCTAATCGTTTTGTGCTTTCCCGCAGTTCATGCGCTTCTTTGAAAGCATTTGTAAACTGTTCTATATTTGGAAATCTTCTACTTAAAACCTCAAAAAGTTCAGATTGCTTATGAGTAAAGTTTTCAATTTCAACAATTGAACTTTTGATAATATTAAGCTTTGCGCTTAAAGTGCCGAACTCCTTTTCCATAAAAAATTCCTTCAAATTTAAAAATTATGCGAAATTATATAAAAAATTATATATAATTCAACTTTATATTTGCTGCAGATAGAAATAAAGGTATTTATGGAAGTAGATTTACACAATCATACCCCTCTTTGTAAACATGCTAACGGAACGCCAAGAGAGTATGTGCAAAAAGCAATAAAATCAAAGATAAAATATTTCGGTTTTTCAGATCATGCACCGATGAAATTTGATGAAGAGTATAGAATGAGTTTTGATCAAATGCCGCTTTATGAAAAAATGATAGAAGAGGTAAAAAATGAATTCTGTTCCGATATAGAAGTGCTTATCGGTTATGAAGTGGATTTTCTAAACTCTCTTATAGACAGTCGGGTCATGAAAAGAGATATAGACTATTTTATAGGTTCCGTGCATTTTTTAGATGATTGGGGATTTGATAATCCCGAATTTATCGGCGTTTATCAAAATAAAGATATAGATAAAATCTGGAAAGATTATTTTGAAGCGGTAAAAAATATGGCAAAGAGCGGACTTTTTGATATTGTGGGACATATGGATCTGCTTAAAATATTCAACTATCTGCCTAAAACCGATATAAAAATTTTATCCAAAAATGCACTTACGGCGATAAAAAAAGCCGATATGACAATAGAAATAAATACGGCGGGTTTCAGAAAGCCTGTCAATGAGCAGTATCCGTCGCGCTCCATATTAGAGGCGGCAAACGAACTTGATATACCGATAACATTCGGTTCTGACGCTCATGAGATAGAACATATAGCATATAAAAGCGATGAAGCGCAAACGTTGGCAAGAGATTGCGGATATGATAAATGTGCGGTTTTTTTTAAAAGAGATAGGAGTTTGATTAAATTTTAATCATCTTACAATATGAGTTTTATGTCTGTAATTAAGTATAATAGTTGCAAAAAAAATTTTAAGGAGTCTTTATGGGAAAATTTGTAAATAATGTGGAAGAGTTTTTCACATTTTGTAAAAAAAACGAGGTCAAATTTGTAGATTTCAGATTTACCGATTTGAAGGGTGCTTGGCATCATTTAACTTACACTATAGAAGCTATTGACAAAGAGTCAATCAAATCTATTCCGTTTGACGGTTCGTCCATTGAAGCATGGCAGCCTATCAATAAATCCGATATGTTATTAATTCCTGATGTCCCCACCGCATTTTTGGATCCATTTACGGCAGATGCTACCGTCATAGTATTTTGCGATGTATATGATATTTATAAAGGCGATTTATACGAGAAATGTCCAAGAAGTATCGCAAAAAAAGCTCTTGAATACCTTAAAAAATCAGGTATCGGCGACGAGGCATATTTTGGCCCGGAAAATGAGTTTTTTGTATTTGATAATGTAAAAATAAGAGATGACATTAACTGTGGATATTACGAGGTGGACTCTGAAGAAGGCGCATGGAACAGTTCAACCGATTACAAAGACGGCTACAATACAGGTCATAGACCCGGCGTTAAAGGCGGTTACTTTCCTGTTCAGCCGATAGATTCTATGGTTGATTTGAGAGCGGAGATGGTGCAGGTTTTGAACCAAATCGGCATAGAAACTTTTGTTCTTCATCATGAAGTTGCGCAGGCTCAAGGTGAGATAGGCGTAAAATTCGGCAATCTTATCGAAGCGGCAGATAATGTCCAAAAATATAAATATGTTGTCAAAATGGTCGCTCATTTAAACGGTAAAACCGCAACTTTTATGCCAAAACCGCTTTACGGCGACAATGGCAGCGGCATGCATACTCATCAATCAATCTGGAAAGACGGTAAAAACCTTTTTTATAAAAAAGGCGGATATTCTAACTTAAGCGATGTAGCCAAATGGTATATCGGCGGCGTTTTAGCGCATGCAAGAAGCGTTGCGGCATTTACAAACGCCTCTACAAACTCTTATAAAAGATTGATTCCCGGTTTTGAAGCTCCGTCAATTTTGACATATTCATCACAAAACCGCTCAGCATCATGCCGTATTCCATATAACTCAGGTGAAAAATCCGTACGGGCGGAGTTTAGATTTCCGGATGCGACAGGTTGCCCGTATTTGGCATTTACTTCTATGCTTTTAGCAGGACTTGACGGTATTAAAAATAAAATTGAACCTGTAGGTCCAATGGATGAGGACTTGTTTGAACTTACTCTTGCGGAGATCAGAGAAAAAGGCATTAACCAAATGCCGCACACATTAAGAGGTTCTCTTGAAGCGCTAATCCGCGATAACGAGTATTTGAAGCCGGTCATGACAAGCGAATTTATAGATACATATCAACACTACAAATTTTCTACTCAAGTATGGCCTGACGAAGCTCGTCCAACTGCATTTGAATTTAAAACAACCTACTCTTGCTAAATCTCCCTTCCGTTCTCTTCGAAATTACATTTCGAAGAGAACATTTGTATATTAATTAGCGATAATATACGCAAAAATATACAAAACTATTTACATAAAAGCTTAAATTATGTTAATATTGCATTTGTTGCTTAAAGCATCAAGTAAAAATTGCTATATAGGCTTATATAGCGTGTTTTTTCACAAGATTTATTTAATCTAATATAAGATAGAATGTACAGAAATTATATTTTTGAAGGAAATGGACTTTGATTTTATACGACAAAGACACCAAATTTATCGGTGTGAGCGCAGATGTTCTCTCTGTTTTGGGATATGAGGATATGAATGCTTTTATGGCATACAATAATGATGTTGCAGACCTTTTTGTAAATAAGCAGGGATATGTACATAAATTTGACGACTTCTCATGGATTAATTATGTCTTAAACGGAAGTCTTCCAAGCAAAAATGTTATCATTAAGCAACGAAATGGCGGTGAGATAGGAGCTTCCATATCTATCACAGAGATACTGCTTTCTGATGCTAAAAGTGATAAGTATTATCTTGTATCTTTACATGATATACGATATATAGATATCAAAGCTGATGAAAATACCGCTGTAAACAAACAGCCGATATTTAAAATTAAAGATGAAGAAGAGCCTATAAGCACAAAAATCAACTTCAGCAAACCTGCGGAAAATGGCGCAGCGGATAATACAAAAGTTACATTTATAATGGACGAGCCCGATACGACTTCGCCATTTTTAACATCAAACTTTAATGACGGTAAGGCTGGACATCAAGAGAAAAAAGTTATTGATGAAAATATAAGCCAACCCACAAAAGAGAAAGAGGCGATTGTCGTCAAAATAGATATTCAAGAGGTTTCTGATATACTCGGTATCAGTAAAGACGATGTTATCAGATACATGAAAGAGTATGCTTCTTACTTGGAAGAAAGTATCAAATCTTTACATACGCTATATGAAAGCAAAGATGCGATTAAAGTAAAAAGTGTATTGGCAAATTTGATCGGAATAGGCAGCAATCTAAGAATAAAAGAGTTGGTGCAGAGTTTTCAAAAACTATTATCAACAGGTGCAAATACCGATAAAAAAGAGATATTGCAAGAACTTGAAGAGATTGCTTCCGAGTTTAAACAGTCGGCATTGAAATTATAATTTAAGGATTAGATACTATGTTTAACATTAAAACAAAAAATATGCTGAGGCTGATAGCCCAATTTCCGCTGATTATTCTTTTCCTTGTTTCATCATATTATCTGTATGCATCGTTTATAGCATATCAAAACATCACAAAGTTTGAACAAAAAAATCAAGAGAGCATCAGACTCAATGAGTTAGCTATACAGATAGCAAGAGAGAGAGCTTTAACAAATGCATATTTAAGCAGTTCGGGCATCATTGCAAGAGATATTATGCCTCAACAAAGAATTAAAACAGATAATATTATAAAAAATTTTAACGATTACTATGCTACGCATGAGATGAGTTCCAGAATGAAGAGTGTTGCTGAAAAACTCTCGCAGCTTCAAACCATAAGAGCTCAGGTTGACACTCTTGAAGCTTCTCCCAAAGAGATATTTTTTGATTATTATGTATATATAAATCAACTTATTTTAGATGAGATACGGGACTCTGCTCTGTCAATAACCACAAACAGCCAAATAACATCTTTGAGTAACGCTTTGATTTCGGCATATCATGATATAGAGTACAATGGACAGGAGATGGGCTTTATGACAGGTGTACTCTCCTCTTATGAGCCGATATCGGAAGATGCTTTACATACATGGATTGATGTTACAAGCCAAACCGACACTCTTCAGATAACAGGTCTGCATACAAGCGGCATAGAAGAGAGTTTATCCAAAATTTTAAATTCAGAAAATGCAACACAGGTATATGATGACATAAGACAAACCAAAAGCGGCATTATGCAGGCTTCCGCTACGGGTGCATTTATGGTTGATCCTGTATATTGGTTTTCAATGATGTTCAAAAAAATAGAGATTATCAATGAGGCTGCAAATACAATTCAAGTAGCGCTTGAAGTTGAGATAAAAAATTACATGAATGAAAATATCGTAAGATTTGCTATCTCTGCAACCATTTGGATTGTATCGCTGTTACTGCTTTTAACAGGTTTCGTATATGCAAGAAAATTTTTAACGAATATACAGGATCTGGGAAATGTGTTTGCAAGAGTTGAGGATTTGGCAGGAACTCAAAACAGACTTGATTTGGATACTGCAGAAGATACAAGCAAAGCTTATAAAATCATTGACCAGGCTCTTATTAACATCGCCCTTGAAAAAAGAAAGGCCGAAGAGGCAAGTGCGGCAAAAAGTATATTTTTGGCCAATATGTCGCATGAGATTAGAACTCCGCTTAACGGTATTATCGGTTTTACGGATCTTTTAAAAGAGAGCGGATTGGACGGCGAAAAACTTGAGTTTGTTGAAGTTATACAAAAAAGCTCCGAAAACTTACTTACGATTATCAATAATGTTCTTGACTTATCTAAGATTGAAAGCAATAAAGTTGAACTTGATGAGATTCCGTTTTTACCTATTCAAGAGTTTGAGAATGCCGTTGAAGTTTACGGACCTAAAGCCGCCGAGAAGAATATACAGCTTTCGACTTATGTAGATCCAAGTCTCACAAACTATCTAAAAGGCGATATTACAAAAATAAAAGAGGTTTTAATCAACCTCATGAGCAATGCTGTCAAATTCACATCTCAAAATGGCTCTATCATTGTTTCTATTATCAGGCTTGAGTCTATAGTGCAAGGAAACACCAGAGTACAGTTTAGCGTAGAAGATAACGGTATAGGCATACCAAAATCCAAATTGCAGGATATTTTTAACGCTTTCTCACAAGCTGACTCTACCGTTACCAGAAAATACGGCGGAACAGGTCTTGGACTTACCATTTCATCAAAATTTGTTGAAATGATGGGCGGACAGTTACAAGTAGATAGCACCGAGGGCAAAGGAAGTAAATTCTTCTTTGCATTAGATCTTGTAGAGACTCCTTCAAATGAGCCTGCTTTACTGCACAGATACCGCGAATATAGATTTGCAATGCTCACAAAAGTCAATAATGTTAAATTTTATGAGAAATTTACAAAATCATATTTGGACTATTTTGGTTCGCAAGTCATACAATATTCATCATTTGATGAACTTAAAAAACTTGTTTACAACTCTTCTATCAACTCCATATTTTTGGATTTGGAAAATATTACCGAAGAGGATATTAAACAGTACAAAAAGATACAATTGCCTATCATA
This sequence comes from Campylobacteraceae bacterium, assembly GCA_031270285.1. GTDB lineage: Bacteria > Campylobacterota > Campylobacteria > Campylobacterales > Campylobacteraceae > JAIRKW01. Next base: position 7,729 of record JAISXY010000042.1, on the reverse strand, counting down.
GTCATCATGAAACCGTCTCAACAAAAACGCTTTGAAGAGTTTAATACTGATTTCATATCATCTATTTTTGAACCTATAAATATTACAAAACTTGTTAAAGTATTAGACCAAAAAATAAGTAAACTGCCGAAAGAGGCGGCTCCAAAAGTTGTTTCACCACAGCCGATTGTACCGCCTGCGCCACCGGTACCTCCTATACCGCCGATCATACAGCCAATTCCATCATCTTTTACGGCCCCAGCAGAACCAAATATTGAAGAACCGATAGTTCCATCAAAACTTGAGGAGATTGTTGAATTAAAGCCTGATACAGATATAAAATTGAAAGAGCCTGACACAATAAAAATTGATGAGGAGCCTAAATTGGATATTAAATTTGATTTAAAAGAGGATACGCCGACAGTTACTGTTAAACCTATATTTGAAGAAAAAGTAGAAGAAACGCCGAAAGTTACTCCGACTCCACCGCCATTTCTTGAGACTCCCGCAGTGCCTGATATCGTCGTTATGCCTCCTATACAGCCTCCAACAGTTGCAATACAACCTGTGCAACCGTCAGTACAAGCGGCAAAACAACAAATTCCCGGAACAATGTTTGATGCGAAGATTTTAGTAGCTGAAGATAATGAGATTAATCAAAAGCTTATCAAAAGAGCTTTGCAAGATATTGGACTTACCATCACAATAGTTCAAAACGGTCTTTTAGCTGTTGAAAAAAGCAAAGAAGAACACTTTGATATAATATTCATGGATATTGCGATGCCTGTCATGGATGGTGTTGAAGCAACTCATCAAATCATTAAATATGAACAGGCAACAGGTAAAAAACATACTCCTATAGTCGCAGTTACAGCAAATGCATTAAAAGGCGACAGAGAGCGTTTTATGGGTGAAGGATTAGATGAATATGTAACAAAACCAATTAAAAAAGAGGCGATTTTAAGGGTTTTAAATATGTTTATTCCCGAAAAGAGCATTCCTGATCCAAAAGTTGAACAGGCTATAAATCAAAAATTTGAATCAATTATCGCAAATGATGCGTCGTCTCCTGCCGCACCGGAGGCTTCATCATCTGCTGATTCTACCGTATCAGTACCGCCGCAACAGCCAACAATTCAATCATCTGCGGCAAGGATTGCAACAAAAGATGTTTTGATATATAAAAAGACAAAGCTTGAAACAGATATATTTGCGCATGTAATAGAACAATTTGGCAACTCTATTGTAACGGTAGATAATGTTATAGAGATTAAAAGAATACTTGAAAATACTCATATAAAAATGGTTATTTTTGATAAAGAGCTTGGGGAAGGGACTTTGGCAGCAATTTTAAATATTATAAAAGATGCCGAGAATAGACATGACTGTGGTCATACAGCAACCGTACTTTTTTACGACATTGATCCGACTTCCGAAGCAGAAGCGGTAAAATTTGATGAAGTTAAAAAGAATATTATCAGTAAACAATCATTGAAATTATTGATAGCCAAGTATTTATAAGGGAAAATGGATGAAAAAACTTAAAGTATTATCCGTAGATGATGACTTTATTAATTTAAAGTTGGTCAATACTATGCTTAAAAAAAATCCAAATGTGTCATGCGTTATAGAAGCAACAAACGGTCTCGAAGCGCTAAATGTCTTGAAAAAAGAACAAGATGTTGACGTAGTATTGTTGGACATCAAAATGCCTGTCATGAATGGTATAGAATTTTTGACAAACATTCGTTCGCAAGGACTTAAAAATATGCCTATTATAGTTCTCACGACAGATGAAACCAAAAAATATGAAGCACTTGAAAACGGCGCTCATGACTTTTTAGTGAAACCGCTAAGAGAACCTGAACTTTCGGAGAAGATTTTAAGAATTGCACAGCTGTTAGATTAATAAATAATCTCTTTGATACTCGTGTAAAGTGCGAGTATCTCCTCTTTTTTTGATATAAAACTATTTTTATTGCAAACCAAATGAGCAGATGAATTTGATATTGTTTCTACTATTTTAAGCCCGTTTTGCTCCATTGTAGAACCTGTTTCTACAAGATCTACTATCGCATCGGCAAGCCCGACAAGCGGTGCCAATTCAATAGAACCATAAAGTTTTATCACTTTAACCGCTACCGCTTTTTTGGAAAAATATTTGCGCGTAATATTTTCCATTTTTGTAGCTACTCTTATCTCCGGCATTGAAAAATCAAATTCCCTGTTTTTAGGCATACCTATACAAACTCTGCATTTACCTATACCCAAATCCAACAATCTCGTCAAGTCCGACTCCTGTTCTTCCAAAACATCAAGTCCGACTACGCCGATATCAGCGGCTTGATGAAGAATGTATGCCGGAACATCTTGACTTCTTACAGATAAAAATCTAAAACCGCCTGCTTCTAAAATCAATTTTTTATCATCAAACACAAACGGTTTTTTAAATACCTTTTCAAACATTTTAAGCGTATCTTCCGCTATTCTTCCTTTAGGTAATGCAATCGTCAACATTTTATATTCCTCTTTTTTCTAACTCTTCAACTGTGTTTAAAAGTGTTTTGAACACAAGCATTTTATCAAAAATTCCATTTTTGAAAAAACTTGAAAAATATTCGCCATCTCCGCCCGTAAAATATATTTTCTTGCCTCCAGCCGCATTTTTTATTGTCAAAACTACAGACTTTAAAACAGCAAAACTAACGGCATCTTTAGTATTTGCAGGTAAAGTGTCCAATAAAACGCTTCTATTTATCTCAAAATCAAGGCGCGGCGATATGAGAGCATAAATTTTTTCATACGCTTTTATGCCCGGAAGTATAAAACCGCCTTCATGTCTGCCATCGCTCATTATATCAACTGTTATTGCACTTCCCGCATCTACTACTACGCCGTCATGTATATATTTGCAAACACAAATCCTATCTATGCCCATGCCTTTATATAAAGTCTCAAACTTAATAAAATTTTCCAAATCAATAAAATTCTTTCGCTCTTTTAAAGCAGGATGCAAAGCATCATTGACACATATATAATAAACTTTGTCCTCAAAACAAAGTTGTAAAAAATTATCCGATTTCTCTGTTGCAAATTTACCATCTTTCAGAAGATGAATATTTGTATTCCCAATATCGCAAAGTATCAAATTTTACTCTAATGTATAAAAATTATTCTGATAAAAGATTTTATCTTTAGTCATAAATAAAAAATCATCTATTTTAGATGGAAACTTTAAAACTTCAAACTCTTTCAACTCCAAATCGCTTTTAATAAGATAACCCATTTTCTCTAAAATATAGAGTTTTTCATTGGCTGAAACTCCTGCGAAAATTGCAAACGGAAATCTTTTCTCGCTTAAAACTTTCAACTCCAGATCACATAAAAGTACCCTGCCGTCTTTTGTAAATACAAACACTTTATCTCCGGCTATAACCGCATTTTTTATCTCTTCGTCTATGTAGTTTATGCCGCCAGGACTTATACCGATAATCCTTTTAGCTGTGGAGGCAAACATTCTATCACCGGATACATCTAAAAATATAATATTATTAAATTCCCGCTCGCTGCTTATCACAACATCTCTTACAAGCGTTCCGCTACTTCTGTCCACTATCGTAAGTTTACCGTCAAGTGTCGGAAATATAATAAGATTTCCCAAAAAATATGGCGCAGCTATTCTTGAGTCAACAGCCGCCATAACATCCATCTTTTTTTGAAAAAGTGTAGAGTTGGAACTCATGTCTATAAGATAAAGGGTATTGTCTGCGGCTATCACGGCAAGCGTCTGCGCATCTATAGAAGCAGAAGCTATTATTGTATTGAGATTTAAAGTATAAACGGTAAAATCATCACTGTTTTTCACATGTATATCGCCTGTCGGGGAAGCGGTAATAAATCTGCCGTTAAATTCACCTAAAAAACTATGTCCTTTTTCAAGCTTTATATCGTTCTCTTCGCCTTTTAATGTGATAATTTTACCATTTTGCAAAGAAGCTCCGTTTTTCGCAGCCTCTTTTAAATTAGACGATAACGAACCGCTTGATTTTATTCTGCCGCTTATACTGTCCGGCTCAAAATACTGTCTTTTGGTGCCGCATCCGTTAAGAGACAGCGCTAAAGCTAATATAGAGATTGAAATTACTGCTTTTAACATTATTTTTCCTGTTTGCCTGTTTGATAATGTTCTAATCCTCTTGCCAATTCTGAAAGCGAACTGCCTGTGATCGTCATAAATTTTAAGTTTGCTTCATCTATTTTGCCCTCTTTCATGAGTTCATAACCGCTTTGCAGAGCGGCAAAATCACTCATTATCTCACTGCTTTGCCCCAATTTATAAGCTGCAAGTTGTCCTACAACATCGGTGCTATCTTCGTCTATGAGCATTTGCAAAGATGCATTATCGCCGTTTTTGGCAGCCTCTTGAAAAATAAATCCTCTATATAGCGGTTTATTCTTGTTTTTTAGCGTATTTAGAGCCTGTTCGTTTGTTGGAAATACAAGCAAAGTTTTATAAGCTTCATTGGAAGCTTTAAGATTGCTCGCTTTTATTGCGCCGTTCACATTGTAAACAACCAGTAAAATAAGAGCCAAGAGCGCTATAGCCGCTATTGAACGCTTATGTTTTTTAAAAAAACGCTCGCCTTGTATGATGTTTTTTAATAACTCTTCCTGTGTATTAAGCTCACTTTTCAGAGCTTCTATATTCTCTTTTAAAGCCAAATTTTTTCCTTTATATTGTCAAAATTAAAAGTTATATAGTACCATAGTAAAAATAAAATCTAAATAATCGCAATTTCAGCACGATTGAAAACTCATTTTGGTACAATACCTCTAAATTACATTTAAGTGAAGGTCATTTTATGAATATTGACGGCAAATTACTCTCAAAAATAGAAACTCTCTCGTCTTTGAAGATAGAAGAGAATGAGAGAGAAAATATTATTAATCAACTTAGTGAAATTGTTAATTTTGTTGAAAACTTGAATGAGTTAGATTTATCTTCATGCGAAGCGACATTTACAACCGTAACAGGCGGAACGCCTTTTAGGGAAGATATTCCTAAAAACAACGAAGATATTATTAAAACAGTTATCAAGTATGCTCCCAAAACTCAAAATGGTTTCTTTATAGTTCCTAAAATCATTGAATAAAAAGAGGAGTTTATATGGCAGATATTCCAAATATAAGAGCTTTACTCAAAAATGTTGTAGCCTACAAAGCTTCAGATTTGCACCTTGTCAGCAGAAGCGAACCGAGGATAAGAATAGACGGCAAGCTGACATCTGTAAATATGCCCAAATTAGACGGTCCAACAATAAAAGAGATGTGTTATACGCTTATAACCGACAAGCAGAAAAAAAATCTTGAAGAAAACAAAGAGCTTGACTTCTCTATGTTTTTGCCGGAAGCCGGGCGTTTCAGGGTTAACTACTATTATACAATGAACGGCGATTTAGCCGCATCCTTTCGTACTATTCCCATCGTCATTCCAACATTAAACGAATTAAGATCGCCTGCTATTTTCAGAGCAATCACGAAAAGAGAGAAAGGTCTGGTACTCGTAACAGGACCTACGGGAAGCGGCAAATCAACTACGCTTGCAGCAATGTTAAATGAGATAAATATTACGGAACATAAGCATGTTATTACGATTGAAGACCCGATAGAGTTTATCCATGAAAATAAAAAATCACTTTTTTCTATGAGAAGTGTGGGCGAAGATACAAAAAGTTTTTCTACAGCTCTTAAATACGCAATGCGCGAGGATCCGGATGTTGTACTCGTAGGTGAAATGAGAGACAAAGAGACAATGTCCACTGCCGTTACGGCAGCGGAAACAGGACACTTGGTTTTTGCAACGCTGCACACTACTTCAGCAGTACAAACTGTAAACCGTATTATAGACAGCTTTGAAGGAAATGAACAGACGCAGATAAGAAATATGCTCTCTGTTTCGCTTACAGCCGTTATTTCTCAAGCATTGTTGCCAAAAATCGGAGGCGGACGAATCGCTATTTTTGAGATTTTAATATCAAATCCGGCTATTGCAAACCTTATCAGAGAAGATAAGATTCACCAAATATATTCGCAAATGCAGCTAAATAAGGCGCAATCCGGCATGATAACTCAAACACAATCAATGATAGAAGCTATCAAAGCAAATCTTATCACGAAAGAAAACGCTATGCGCCACTCTACGCAACAACAGGAACTTAGTAACCTTATAACACTGGAAGGATAAAATATGGATTTTTCATGGTTTGATATACTGGTTACTGTTTTTATTATTCTGCTTGGCATTAGAGGCGCTGTAAACGGTGTTATAAAAGAACTGTTCAATCTGTTAGGATTGATAGGCGGTATCTTTTTAGCGTCTCGTTTTGCGCAAAATATCGGCAGAATAGTTAATGAAAATATATATACAATGCAAAACGAAGAGGCGGCGGGACTTGTAGGTTTTGTTGTCATCTTGCTCTTTTTTTGGTTTTTTTGTTTTATTGTAGGATTGATAATTTCAAAACTTTTTATTTTGGGCATATTGGTAACACTTAATAGATTTTTTGGTTTTATTTTTGGCGGTTTGAAAACTTTTTTTATTTTTTCTATTATTATATTTGCGCTCTCAAATATAGATTTTATAAGAAAAAATTTTGATAATGCACTTGAAGACAGCTTCATGTATAAAGCATTTTTGTCCGTAGGCGGTAAAATATTGGATATGGAGCTAAAAACGGTATCCGAAAATATAACGGAGATAACAGAAAACATACAGGAAAATACCGACTTGATACTTGATAATGTTAGCGAAATTATAGAAGGCAATATTAATATTTCACTGACTCCTAATGAGCAGGAGTAAAGGAGAGGCAAATATGAAAAAACTTGAAAATATAGAATATGATGCGCTTCTTTCAAGCTTTAAAGAGCTTTTGAAGCAAAACGGCTTAAAGTTTACCATACAAAGAGAGGCGATTTTAAAGACGCTTTACTCCAACAATAGCCATTTTACGCCCGATACTTTGTATCTGCTTATCAGAGAGAAATATCCGGATCTGAATGTAGGTATAGCAACTATCTATAGAACGCTGAATATATTGGAGGATGCGGATATTGCTACTTCAATTTCATTTGGAAGTCATGGTAAAAAATTTGAGCTTGGCAACAAACCTCATCATGACCATATGATTTGTAAAAAATGCGGGCAAATTATAGAGTTTGAAGATAAATCCATAGAACAGCGGCAGGAAAAAATTGCCAAAAGCGAAGGCTTTAAGCTTACGGGACATCTCATGCAACTGTATGGAGTATGCAGCGGCTGCCAAAAAAAATAAGGAAAAAAATTGTTTTTTACAAACCAGCTTGAAATACAAAGACTTGAAAAAGCCGATACCCTAAAAGCTATGGGCAAAAATCCGTACACGCATTATACTGCGCGCGATATCAATGCAGCCGAGTTTAAAAAAAAATTCGCCTATATAAATGATTTGGAAGAAAAAAAAGACGATAAGACGGTACTAACGCTTATCGGCAGAGTAAAATTTTTACGATGGATGGGCAAAGCGGTATTTGCTAAGATTGAAGATGAGAGCAGTGAAGCTTTGCAGATATACTTCAATAAAGAAGGGTTAGGAGACGAGTGGTTCGAGCAGATAAAAAAACTGCTTGACATAGGAGATATAATACAGACAAAAGGGTATCCGTTTGTAACAAAAACAGGGGAGCTTTCCTTGCATGTAATAACCCTTGA
>JAISXY010000015.1 GCA_031270285.1 Campylobacteraceae bacterium | reverse complement strand
TGCATTTGGAGTTTTCGCTTGGGCTGTTCGCTGAATATAAAAAATATCACAATAAAAAGAGACGATAAAATACTCTGCAAAAACCTATCTTTGCATGTATCGCATAAAGAGAAGGTTGCTATCATAGGACCGAATGGCTGCGGCAAAACGACTTTTTTGGAGACTATAGTGGGATTTTGTCCTTTGAATGGGGGAGAGATAGAGTTGTTTCATCAAAATATCGCTTCCAAAAATGATTTTAAAACCGTTCGTCATATGGTGGGTTATCTGCTGCAAGATTCGGATAACCAATTTTTAGCTCCCATCGTTGAGGACGATGTAGCTTTTACTCTTTTAGCTCATGGAGCGGACAAAAACGAGGCGAGAGTAAAAACTGATATGATATTGAATGATTTGGGTATTTCACATTTGGCAAAAAAGGTCGTGTATCATCTCTCCGGCGGTGAGAAAAAGCTTGTTGCGCTGGCGGGAGTGTTGATAAGCGAACCAAAACTTATGCTCTTAGACGAACCAACGGCCGGACTTGATTTTTCCATGCAACTAAAACTCACTCAAATACTTAAAAAGATAGATAAAAGCATCATCATCGTCTCTCATGACGATGAATTTGTAGAGTCTGTGGTAGATAAAATATACAAAATCTCTCCCAATGGTTTAAAACGAATGGCAAACTCCAAAACAGAGTATGTCCACTCTCATGACGGACTTCCACCCCATACGCACCCGCACGAACATTAAGTATATATTTAATATAATTTAGGTTTTACATACAAGGAAATATCTTTAAAATTTTGGCGATATTTCTGGTATTTTAAGTGTTTGCGGCGGCTGATGATAATTTTGACAACACTTATTTTTATAAGGTTTTCAAGGTTTATCTGAAACAGGATTTCAAAAAAGCATGCGATTTACAGTCAAATCCTGAATGTTAAATTATGACAGATTAAAAAAATAATCTATATCTGCTCTGTCTGCCTTTTTCGTCATTATCGCTTTTTTCCTTTGTCATTCCCGCCATTCCTCGCACATGAGCATAACCCTCTTCTTTTAAACTGCAAATTTCTCTTTTGAGTGTTTTAATTTATCCTAAATGTTCTCAATTTTTAATGCTGTTTTTTTAATATATAAGTAAGTCAATAAGAATACTCTTGTTTTTTCTATTTAAATATGCTACAATTCATTTCGTAACTCTTTAAAAAGGTTTTGATTTTGAGTACTCTTTTAGATTTGGTTGGAAATACTCCCTTGCTGAAGCTGCATAACATATCGCCGAAAGGCGCTGAAATATATGTTAAAGCCGAATATTATAACCCAAGCGGTTCAGTCAAGGATAGAGCCGCCAAAGCTATGATACTTAATGGCATAAAAAATAAAGAGTTTACAAAAGATAAAACTCTCATAGACGCAACAAGCGGAAATACGGGTATTTCATACGCCATGATATGCGCTCACCTTGGGCTTAAAGTCGCTGTTTGCATTCCAAAAAATGCAAATTTGGAGAGAAAAAGACTTTTAAAGGCTTTCGGGGCGCAAATCATAGAGACAAGTCCGCTTTTGGGATCTGACGGCGCCGTTGAAATAGCAAAAGAAATCGCTTTTAAAGAGCCGTCAAAATACTTTTATCCAAATCAATATATAAACGAAGAAAATCCAAAAGCCCATTATCACTCAACGGCTGTTGAGATTTGGGAACAGACAGACAAAAAAATAACCCATTTTGTATCCGGTGCGGGTACATGCGGCACATTTACGGGTACTTCAAAAAGACTCAAAGAGTTCAATCAAGATATTGAAACGGTTTTGATGCAGCCGGATTCCCCATTTCATGGACTTGAGGGTATGAAACATATCGCTTCAAGCGTAGTTAAGGGCTTTTATGATGAAGTTTTTATAGATACAAAAATAGAGGTAAGTACGGAAGAAGCGCATGACATTACTTTGAAATTGGCGCAAAAAGAGGGATTGTTTGTCGGCATAAGTTCGGGTGCGAATGTCTGTGCAGCTTTGAAGCTGGCGCAAAAAGTACCGCAAAACTCTGTTATCGTTACGGTGTTGTGCGATAACGGATTCAGGTATTTGACAGATGAGTTATGGGATATCAAATGATAGTTTTAAACGATAATCTAACAAATGAAATAAAAACTCATGCAAAGGCGGATTATCCGTATGAGTGCTGCGGGATAATTTTGGGAAAGATAGAAAACAGCGTCAAAATAACCCTCAAACTGCTTCCCATATCAAATGCAAAAGATGAAGCAAATAGGCACAATAGATTTTTGATAACGGACGCCGAATTTACAAAAGCGAGTATTTACGCTCTTAAAAACGGATATGAAATTTTAGGTTTTTACCACTCTCATCCGGATCATCCGTCTGCACCTTCCAAGTATGATTTAGACCATGCGTGGCCTTTTTATTCGTACATCATAGTATCGGTTGAAAAAGGCGAGGCAAAGCTGCTCACATCATGGGAGCTTGAAAATGATAGAACAAAATTTAATCAAGAGACGATAATAAAAGGAGAATAACATGGCTGTTACTGTTTTAATACCGACTGCTTTGAGGCAGTTTACTCAAAATTTTTCGGAAGTGGAAATAGAAGCTTCAAGCGTAGAAGAGGCTCTTAAAAAGCTAAAAGAGATATATCCGGACTTGGAAAAGCATATCTTCGCCGACAATAATACTCTTCGCAGTTTTGTAAATGTTTATGTAAACGAAGATGATATAAGGCAAAAAGACGGCATTAAAACCGCCGTCAAAAGCGGCGATACTATCATGCTCATACCCTCCATTGCGGGCGGAACAGACTTAAAGGACGAACCCCTGAGTAAAGAAGAGACAACAAGATACAGCAGACATCTTATCTTGCCTGAAGTGGGAATAGAAGGTCAAAAACGGCTGAAAGAGGCTAAAGTGTTGCTCATAGGAAGCGGCGGACTTGGCGCTCCGATAGCTTTGTATCTGGCTGCGGCAGGCATCGGGACTATAGGAATTGTGGACTTTGACGAAGTAGACGTATCAAATCTGCAAAGACAGATTATCCACACTACAAAAGATATAGGACGCCCGAAAATAGCCTCCGCCGCAGATAAGATCAAAGCCATAAATCCGCATGTAAAAATCCTCTCATACAACACGAAACTCTCAAGCGGAAATGCCCTTGATATCATCAAAAATTTTGACGCTGTGGCTGATTGTACGGACAATTTTCCTACCCGTTACCTTGTAAATGACGCATGCGTTATCTTAAATAAGCCGAGTTTTTACGGCTCAATATATCGCTTTGACGGGCAGGCGAGCGTATTTTACGCAAAAGAGGGGCCGTGCTATAGATGTCTTTATCCCTCTCCTCCACCTGCAGGATTTGCTCCAAGCTGCGCTGAGGGCGGGGTTTTGGGAGTGCTGCCCGGCATTGTCGGATGCATACAGGCAAATGAGATTATTAAATTTTTACTGGGCGCAAAAGATTTGCTCATAGGAAGACTTTTGACATTTGATGCATGGAAGATAAAATTTAGAGAGTTAAAGATCCAAAAAGATGAAAACTGCCCGATTTGCGGCAAACATCCTGTTATAAATAGTTTGATTGATTATGAAGATTTTTGCGGATTAAAGGGCAAAAATGAACAGAAAGTAGAAGAGATAAGCGCAGTGGAGCTCAAAAACAGACTTGAAAAAAAAGAGGCTATCAATATCATAGACATAAGAGAACCCCATGAATACGCTATAGCCAAACTGCCGGACTCCAGGATAATACCGCTCGGACAGGTAGTAAGACGCATGAGGGAGATAGATCCGAAAAATGATACCGTTTTTGTCTGTAAAGTCGGCACAAGAAGCATATATGCCATAAAAGCATTGCAGGAAGCGGGATTTGAGGGGCGGCTTTTAAATCTTAAAAACGGCGTTTTGGCATGGGCGCAAAGCGTTGATAAAGAGATGGCCGTATATTAAAGTTTTAAGAATTTGAAATTTATTCAGGAGGCACAAAATGGCAAAAGAGATTTTGCATGAAGGTTTAAGCGTAAATGCCGCAAGGCAGCTTACGAATGTTACAAAAACGACGGCTCAATTTGAGTCTTTGACGCCAAAATGGCTTACAAGACTGCTTGATTGGAAAGGTTTGGAAGCGGCGCCTTTTCGCGCCAATAAAGTAAAAGAGGGAAATACCCTTCTTGATGCGTTATGTTCCGAAAAAGACCCAAACGCTCCCATACCGAAAGGTTTTATAGACTACGAAACAAACCCGAGGGAGTATGAGTTAAAAAGCGTCTCTACTATCCTTGAGATAAAAACTTCCATAACTGATCTGTACAGCAGTCCGTACGACCAGACGGACGAGCAGATAAAGCTTACTGTGGAGAGTTTGAAAGAACGCCAAGAGAGCGAGATCATCAACAATGACGATTACGGGCTTTTGAAAAACATAGACGATTCTCAAAAAATCCAAACAAGAAACGGCTCTCCGACTCCCGATGATTTGGACGAACTCATATCAAAAGTATGGAAAGAGCCTTCGTTTTTTTTAGCCCATCCAAGAGCTATAGCCGCTTTTGGCAGAGAGTGCACAAGAAGAGGAGTTCCGCCTCCGACGACTACGCTTTACGGGACTTCATTTTTAACATGGAGAGGCATTCCGATAGTTCCTACAAACAAACTTTTTGTAGATGGACTTAAAGAGCCCAAAAGCAAAGCGGGCAAAACAAATATCCTGCTTTTAAGAACAGGCGAAAAAAAGCAGGGCGTTATAGGGCTTTATCAAGACAATCTCCAAAATCAGCGCTCACGGGGACTTTCGTTGAGATTTATGGGTATAAACCAAGAGGCGGTGGCTTCTTATCTATTGTCCATATACTGCTCCGCTGCGATTTTGTCAAAAGACGCTATAGCCGTTCTTGAAGATGTAGATGTGGGCAACTACTATGAATACGCATAATTTTGAAATTCCCGCTCATGTACGCAAGATAGAAGATAAGATAATAAACTATTTTTTGGATACAGATGAGCCGAAAAAAAGCGATTTTGAGCCGATACTCCCAAGCGTTGCGCCAAAACATACAGATGAAGATATTGGAACGGTTTCTTTTGGCGGCGGCTTTTCGTTTTTAAATGAAATCCGCAAACTGTATGATGAAAATCATGAAGAGCATAAGTTGGCGCTAACGCCGCTTGTAGAGTTAAAACAACCCTCTCATGAGAGCGATATCGGCAAGTATCGTAAAGATTTTCCTATCCTTGCGCGCAAGATAAACGGGAAAAATCTCATCTGGTTTGACAATGGCGCTACAACCCAAAAGCCAAAAGCCGTGATAGATGCTCTTACATATTTTTATGAAAACCAAAATTCAAATATCCACAGAGGCGCGCATACTTTAGCGACAATTGCTACGGACGCATACGAGGAGGCGCGTTCTACGACGGCTTCTTTCATTAACGCCCCCTCATCTGACAATATCGTATTTGTAAGGGGCGCGACCGAGGGGATAAACCTTGTAGCAAGCGCTTTTGGGTGTAAATATCTGCAAGAAAACGACGAGATTATCATAAGTCATTTGGAACATCACGCCAATATAGTTCCATGGCAGTTGGTATGCGAAAAAACGGGAGCAAAGTTGAGAGTGATACCGGTTGATGAGAGCGGACAGATAAACCTCTTGGAGTTTGAAAAACTCATAAACAGCCGTACCAAATTTGTCTCCATCACTCATGTATCAAATGCGCTTGGAACCATAGTGCCTGTAAAAGAGGTGATAAGCATAGCTCATGCACACGGCATAAGAGTGCTTGTGGACGCAGCGCAGTCCATATCGCATTTTCCTGTAGATGTGAGTTTTATAGATGCGGATTTCTTGGTATTTTCGGGACACAAGATATACGCTCCCACAGGCATAGGAGCGCTTTACGGCAAAGATGACGCCCTGAAAATCCTTCCTCCCTATCAAGCGGGTGGAAATATGATAGCGGATGTTACATTTGAGCGTACGCTTTATCAGGATGCGCCTGCCAAATTTGAAGCGGGCACGGGAAATATCGCGGATGCAGTAGGACTTGGAGCGGCTTTAAAATATGTGCGAAGTATCGGCATGGAAAATATAGCAAAACATGAGAGCGGGCTGCTCTCTTATGCCACTTCAAAACTATCGGCAATAGAAGGCATTAAGATAATAGGCACGGCTTTAAACAAAGCAAGCGTTTTATCGTTTACACTGGACGGCTTTACAACCGATGAAATCGGAAAGGCGCTGAATGAAAAAGGTATCGCCGTGCGCACGGGA
>JAISXY010000078.1 GCA_031270285.1 Campylobacteraceae bacterium | reverse complement strand
TTCGTACATGGCGTTTAAACCATATACGCCTTTTGTTGTAATGAAAGACATTTTTATACCTTTTCTAATGCTTGAGTCAAATCCGCTATCAAATCGTCCGCATCTTCAAGACCGATACTAAGCCTTACAAGTCCCTCTGTTACGAGCGATTTGTCCAGATTCTCTTTTGAGATTTGCTGATGCGTTGTACTGGCAGAATGAGTGATGATAGACTTAGAATCACCGATATTGACGACTACACTAAAGATTTTTGTATCGTTCAGTATCTGCTTTGCTTTTTCAAAACTTCCCACATCAAAACTGAGAAGTCCCGATGAAAGACCGCCTTTTAGATACTTTTGTGCTTTTTCATAATATTTATCGCCTTTAAGCGCCGGATAAAAGACAGATTTTACTTTTGGATGCGATTTTAAAAATTCAGCTATTTTAACCGCACTTAAAGAGTGCTCTTTGATCCTTAAACTTAAAGTCTCCAACCCTTGAATTAATAGCCAACTGTTAAAAGGCGAGATGGTAGCTCCTATATCCCTTATAAACGCAAGTCGTATCCTTAAGGTAAATATAGGAAAAGGCAGCGATGCGTAAACAAGCCCATGATAGCTCTCGTCAGGTTCGTTAAACTGCGGATAGCGCGGATTGTCTTTCAAAAATGCACTCAAACCTTTTCTCTCTACCACTAGTCCGCCGATAGCCGTTCCGTTACCCGATATATATTTGCTGGCGGAGTGAACTACGACATCTACTCCAAGCGTAAGAGGATTTAACAGTATCGGAGTAGCTACTGTGTTGTCGGCTATAGTAACTATATTGTATTTTTTGGCTATTTGGACTATTTTTTCTATATTCGGAATGGCAATTTGCGGATTTGACAAAGTTTCAAAATAGATAGCTTTTGTCTTATCGTCTATCAAGTTTTCCAAATCGTCGGCACTGTCGCTGTCAAAAACTCTTGCTTCAATGCCAAACTGTTTTATAGTGTGCGTTAAAAGCGTGATAGAACCGCCGTAAATTTTTTCGGCGACCAGAATATTTTCACCTGACCTTGCCAAATTTACAACAGAATAAAACGAAGCCGCCTGACCGCTTGCTACTGCGACCGCGCCGTCTCCTTCTTCCAGAGCCGTTATTCTTGCTTCCAAAATGTCTGTTGTGGGATTGTTGAGCCTTGTGTAAATTGGTCCGAGCTCAGCCAGCGCAAAGCGGTTTGCCGCCGTTTCGGCAGAACCAAAATCATAAGCTGTAGTTTGATATATAGGTACAGCCATCGTACCGTGTTTGTCTTTGTCGTAACCAGCGTGAATTGCTGTAGTTTTCTTGCCCATGTTTATACCTTTTACAAAAAATTAACGATAGTATAGCAAATTTTTTTTTTAATTGTCAAGTATGCTTATCGGAAAACTATAAATTAAATTTAATGTACTGCAGACATTATACTACATATTTCAATCAACTTAGTCAATAATCATCAAGTTTGACTTAAAATATAATCTCATTATCACAACTTCAAGAAAATCAAGATAAAGCTTTTTAAGTTAGAGGTGTTAAAAATCACTCTGTTTATCGCAGTAGATTTTGATTTGAGAGGGCTGTGAGGGCGATTATTTAAACATTATGGTGAAATACAAGATAGCTGTGCTATAATCAAAACTTTTAAAAATTAAAAATAAAAATGGAAACAATGAAAGATTTGCTGAATATTGACGAAAACGATATTTTGACGGGAAGCCCGCGTTCTAAGTTTTTTGACACCATTTTTAACGCTAACAGAAACCTTGTAGAAGATGTTTTGGAGCAAAATCTGGAGCGTTATGCTGCGATGGAACATATCCTGAAAGAGCATTTTGGAGATGATGCCGAAATGATGATACAAGAGTTGTCGTATGACAGTCAAACTATTATAGAAGACGGTAAAAACGATATTTTTATTAAAATAGTCGGCGAAATTTTGTCAATGCATGAGTAAGAATGATATGGAACAGATAACCGAAATTATGAATTCATTTGTTACTGCTTTGGATAATAGCGGCGAAATAACTTATTTTTATAAAAATGTGCCTGAAGGAAAAAGACTTAGAGCAAAATTGATACTGAAAATCGCCAAAACTTCACATGAAGCCTTAAAACTTGCCGCCATTATTGAAATGATACATGCGGCCAGCTTATTGCATGACGATGTTATAGACGATGCGGATACAAGGCGCGGAGAAGACTCTTTTAATGCAAAATTCGGCAGTAAATCAGCCATTATGATGGGCGATATTTTATATTCCGTTGCTTTTTCAAAACTAACAGAACTTCCAAATAGTGCGGCAAAGTGTGTTTCCAATGCAGTTGCGCTTTTATCCGCAGGAGAGCTTACAGATGTAAAATTATCCGACTCTTTTAATACCGACAAAAATAGATACATGGATATGATTTACCGTAAAACAGCCTCGCTGATAGAAGCTTCGGCTAAAAGTGCGGCAATATTGGAAGGGTTGGATGGCAATGATTTTGCCGTTTACGGTAAAAATTTAGGATTGGCATTTCAGATAATAGATGATGTTTTGGATATAATTTCAGATGAAAAAACGCTTGGAAAACCCGCTTTGCATGATTTTAAAGAGGGGAAAGTAACTCTGCCGTATCTTTATTTATACGAAAAATGCTCCGAAAAAGAGCGAGAACAACTTTCAGCGCTTTATAAAAAAGAGTTAAACGCCGAAAATATACTTTGGATAAAAGAAAGAATGAGCAAATACGGAGCGATAGAACGCTCTATCAGAGAGGCAAAAGAGCTTGGATACGAAGCATTGAGGGCGATAGAAAAATATAAAATAGACGGCTTAAAAGAGATAATTACACAAATGATAGAGAGAGATTTTTAATGCAGTATATGACTTTGAGCTTTACTCATAAAAACACAGATATCAAAACAAGAGAAAAACTCTCTTTCAATAGTGAAGAAAAGCTCTACAATGTCCTTAAGATGATAATAAACCACGAAAACATAAATGAAGCGGTGATACTCTCCACATGTAACAGGGTGGAGGTTATAACAAGCGTTAAAGAGTGCAAAGAGAGTTTGATGTTTATATTTAGTATCTTGTCGCACATATCCGGCATAAGCAAAGAAGAGCTTGAAAACAGAGCCGATGTGTATGATAATGCAGGCGCGATACATCACCTTTTTTCCGTATGTTCATCTCTTGACAGTCTTGTTGTAGGCGAAACGCAGATAGTAGGACAGCTCAAATCCACTTTCAATTTTTCGCTTAAAAACGGATTTTGCGGACCAAAGCTAAGACGTGCCATGCAACAGTGTTTTAAATGTGCAGCGGCTGTCAGAAGCAGTACGGATATATCTAAAAATCCGGTATCGGTCTCTTCTGTAGCGGTAGCAAAAGCAAAAGATTTGTTAAAAAGTCTTGACGGAATAAATGCCGTAGTTGTAGGAGCGGGAGAGATGAGCGAACTTGCCGCAAAACATTTGCTCTCATCAAACGCTAATGTGATAATAATCAATAGAAATTATGAAAATGCTCTATCTTTAGTCAAAAAACTTGGCAAAAATAGTTTTGCCCAGCCTTTTTCAAACTTGCGCGAAGCTGTCAATAAATATCCTTTGGTTTTCAGCGCTACAGGCGCTCCTCATGCTATCATCACAAACGATATGGTAGAAGCAAGGGTTTTTGAGAGATACTGGTTTGATATAGCCGTGCCGCGCGACATAGAAACATGCCGTTTTGAAAATGTACATATATATGCAGTGGACGATTTGGAAGAGATAGTTACCAAAAATCTTGCTCTTCGCGAAGAACAGGCGAAAACCGCTTACTCTATAGTAAGACAGATGACTACGGATTTTTTCAAATGGCTTCAGGCATTGTCGGTTGATCCGATTATAAAAGAGATTAGAAATCAAGCCAAAGAGAGTGCATTAAACGAGTTGGATAAAGCGGTGAAAAAAGGTTATATCCAAAGCGAAATGAGAGAAAGCGTTGAAAAAATCATACACCAGTCTTTTAATGCCTTTTTACACAAACCCACGATAAATCTCAAAAATGTTTTGGAGCTTGATGAGTCTGATGAAATAGTCCGCTCGCTTCAATACTTTTTTGACATTAAAGACGAGCAGTTAAAAGATATATCTGCAATTAAATTTGAAAATTCGGAGAAAAATGAATGAGGTTTTCCAAACTTTTTGCGCCTACAACAAAAGAAGCGCCCAAAGATGCGCTGCTTCCAAGCCATATTTTCCTTATAAGAGGTGGTTTTATAAGTCAAACGGGAAGCGGGCTCTATAACTTTTTGCCGCTTGGCAAAATAGTGCTTGATAAGATAAAAAATATAGTAAAAGAAGAGATGGACAAAGCGGGTGCGCAAGAGATAAGCATGGGCGTCGTAAATCCTGCGGAACTTTGGCGACAAAGCGGCAGATACGATGTGTACGGCAAAGAACTTTTGCGCTTCAAAGACAGAAAAGATAATGAGTTTGTTTTAGGACCCACTCATGAAGAGGTAGTTACCGACATAGTAAGAAACAGGATTGTCAGTTACAAACAGCTTCCTTTGCATCTGTATCAAATCAATACAAAATTTAGAGATGAAGCAAGACCAAGATTTGGGCTTTTGAGAGGGCGCGAATTTGTCATGAAGGACGGTTACAGTTTTCACTCATCCATGGAAGATTTGAGAAGAGAATTTGATGTTATGGAGAAGACTTACACACGAATTTTTACAAGACTTGGACTCAACTTTCGCGCAGTTGCGGCTGACAGCGGGGCGATAGGCGGCAGCGGGAGCAAAGAGTTTATGGTATTGGCTAAAAACGGCGAAGATGATATATTGATATGCGATGAGTGCCAATATGCCGCAAACATAGAAGCTGCCAAAAGAGCCAAAAAAACAGCGCAAAATGAGCCGCCTAAAGCCATTTTTGCAAAATTTCATACGCCGATTGATGCTGATAGTTCCATAGAACAACTTGGCGAATTTTTTAAAGTAGATACATTTTACACAATAAAAGCCGTAATCAAAAAAGCTGTTTATAAAGATAAAAGTGAAATTGTTATCTTTTTTGTGCGAGGTTCCGATACTTTGCAGGAGATAAAAGCAAAAAATGCCGCAAATGCTTTGGAGATTATTGACGCAAATGATGAGGATATAAAAAATGCCGGAGTAGTTGCGGGATTTTGCGGACCTGTAGGGCTTGAGGGTGTGAAATTTTTTATAGACAATGAACTAAAAGAAGAGAAAAATCTTATCTGCGGCGCAAATGAGCTGCATTATCACTATGTCGGTGTATCCATGTTTAATTTTAAAGATGAGAGATATGCGGATTTGATAACTGTAAACGAGGGGGATTTGTGTCCTTGTTGCGGCGGCAGACTTTCTCTTACCAAAGGCATAGAAACAGGGCATATATTTCAGCTCGGACAAAAATATTCATCAGCCATGAACGCTTCGTTTTTAGACCAAAACGGTAAATCCCAACCGTTTTTTATGGGGTGTTACGGCATAGGAGTAAGCCGCCTTGTTGCCGTTATGATTGAAGCAAGTCATGACGATAAAGGGTGTATCTGGAACAAACAGTGCGCTCCTTATGTATTGGATATAATTATCTCAAATGTGAAAAATGAAGCTGAAAAGGAGTTTGCGGCTAAACTTTACGAAGATTTGAAAGCGCAGCAAAAAGAGGTGATTTTGGACGACAGAAACGAGAGATTTGGCTTTAAGATGAATGATTTTGAACTTATAGGTTTTCCTTATGCGCTTATCGTCGGACGAGAATTTAGCGAAGGTAAAGTGGAGCTTGTATCAAGAGCTTCCGGCACAAAAGAGTTTGTGGATATAAATGAGCTGCATGAGAGACTGAAAGAGGTTTTTGAGTGAAGTTAATACTTTTTTTGTTTTATATTTTTGTTGAGGTTGTGGTTACCGTACCGATAGCTTCGGCTATCGGAGTTTTTTATACATTTTTGGAGTTGATATTAAGCGCTCTTTTGGGAATTATAATACTTTTTAATACCCCTTTTACGATAAAAGAGAATTTGGGAAATATCATGCAAAACAGGCTAACAGCGGGCATTTTACCGCTTGCCGTTACCATTAGAATATTTGCCGCATTTTTATTGATACTGCCCGGATTTTTCGGTGATACTACGGGTATAATTTTATTGGTTTGGTCTGCTATTTTATTGATGGGCAGCAAAATCGGCGGCGGTAAACATAAAAAAAGAGATGAAGATGTGATAGATGTTGAAATCATTGAGGACAGCAAATGAAAGAGTTGATAATAGCAACACGCGGCAGTAAATTGGCTCTTTGGCAGTCTAGGTATATAAAATCAAAATTAGAAGAAGCGTATCCTGCTTTGAGCGTTAAATTAAATATCATGAAAACCAAAGGCGATAAGATATTGGATACTCCTTTGGCAAAAATCGGCGGCAAAGGGCTTTTTACAAAAGAGCTTGAAGACGCCATACTAAAAGGCAAAGCGCACATAGCGGTACACAGCCTGAAAGATGTTCCTGTGGTTTTTCCGAAAGGATTGAAACTTGGCGTCATAACAAAAAGAGAAGATGTAAGAGACGCTATGTTGTCTCAAAAATATGAAAATATAGCCTCGCTTCCCAAAAATGCGGTTGTGGGAACTACAAGTTTAAGACGCAGAATGCAGCTTCTTCATGAGCGCCCGGATTTGATAATAAAAAATTTGCGCGGCAACATAAACACAAGAATAGAAAAACTGAAAAAAGGCGAATTTGACGCTGTGATTTTGGCGGTGGCAGGCGTAAAAAGACTTGGACTTGAAAATGAGGTAAAACAGTTTTCACCCATAGATATAAGCTTCATGATTCCTGCCATGGGACAGGCGGCTTTAGGGATAGAGACGGCTGACAGCCCTGAGATTTTGCAGATAATAGACTTTTTAAACGACAGCGAGTGCAATATCGAGACAAGAGTTGAGAGGGATTTTGTAGAAAAGCTTGAGGGCGGCTGCCAAGTGCCTATAGGTGTCAATGCAAAACTAAACGGCGATACATTGAGCGTGAAGGCTGTTGTGGGATTGCCGAATGGCAAGGAACTTTTGCATGTGGAGACTAAGACGGCAAAGAGTAATTATAAAAACGCCGGCGGCGAGCTGGCCGATATAATAATTGCAAAAGGCGCTAAGGATATTTTGAAAAGAGCTGAAAAAATGGCGCTTGAAGTGATTTTTTGATTAAGGAGGCAGGACAATGAAAGATATTGTAGAGTTGTTCAAACAGCATAATCTTTTAAAAGTTATAGAGGATAAGGTTGATATAGACTTTGAGATGGGGCATATAGCTTTTTTAGAGGTCAAAAAACCAGACTCCAAAGCACTGCTTTTTTTAAATCCTGTAAGTAAAAGGCTGAATAAAGAGTTTCATATACCTGTTTTGATGAATATTTTCGGTTCGGAGAAAGCTTTAAATCTTATATTTGACAAAGAGCCGCAGACTATATCCGAAGAGATAGAAAAGCTCATGAAGCTACGCGTGCAGGCAGGGCTAAAAGGCAAAGCCGAACTTTTCAACAAACTCATATCTTTCAAAAATATTCCGCCTAAAAATATAAAAGGAAAAGGACTGTGCCAGGAGTTTGTAAAACAGGGCGATAAGGTAAATCTTTTCAATATCCCGATTTTGACTACATGGCCGGAAGATGGCGGAGCTTTTATAACTATGGGGCAGGTTTATACGCAAAGTTTGGACGGCAATATGCGCAATCTTGGCATGTACCGCCTGCAAGTTTATGATAAAAATCACCTTGGCGTTCATTGGCAGATACACAAAGACGGCATGCATTTTTTCAATGAATATAAAAAAGAGGGCAAAAAGATGCCCGTCTCCGTAGCCATAGGCGGAGACCCTTTGTATATCTGGTGCGCACAGGCTCCAATGCCGTATGGTTTTTTTGAGCTTTTGCTGTACGGTTTTATACGCGGTAAAAACGCTAAACTTATTAAATCATTGACGAACCCCATATATGTTCCGGATGATGCCGATTTTGTTTTGGAAGGGTGGGTGGATCCGCAAAATTTGGCGCTTGAAGGTCCGTTCGGAGACCATACCGGATACTATACACCAAAAGAGCTTTATCCCGTTATGGAAGTTACATGCGTAACAAGTAAGTTGGAACCTGTGTATCATGCTACCGTTGTCGGTAAACCTCCTATAGAAGATAAATACATGGGGCAGGCTACAGGTCGTATATTTTTACCGTTTTTAAAAACTACAACGCCCGAACTTATAGACTATGATATGCCCGAAAACGGCGTTTTTCATAACTTGATACTGGCAAAAATGAAGACGCGCTACATTGGTCATGCAAAGCAGTTCATGCATGCTTTTTGGGGCGTCGGACAGATGAGCTTTGTCAAACACGCCGTATTTGTCGGGGATGATGCGCCTAACTTGCAAGATCGTGAAAGTATTTCAAAATTTATATTAAACAGAATAAGCAAAGACAATATCATAATCAGCGAAGGGATTTGCGATGCGCTTGATCATGCTTCGCCAAATGCCTGCTATGGCGGAAAATTGGGGCTTGACTGCACAGGAAGCGAGATAGAAGTGCAAGCAAAAGAGATTATAAGTGATAATTTACTGCTTGATAAAATCTCCTCCATCTGCTCTGAGATAAAAAATGTGCGTCAATTCATGACCGATACGAAAACTCCCGTAACATTTGTAGCCATAAAAAAAGAGCGGCTCATAAAAGAGGTTTTTAAAATGCTCCGACCTGCCAGAAAACATACAAAACTGCTCATATTTACGGATTTTGACAGTGATGATATAGAAAATCTTTACATGCTGATTTGGAAAGTTACAAATAATATAGACGCAAAACGCGATATATTTATAGAAGATGAGTTTTTTGGGATTGACGCTACAAAAAAAGACAAACTTGAAGGATATACGCGCGAATGGCCTGAAGTTGTAAATTGCGACAAAAAT
>JAISXY010000021.1 GCA_031270285.1 Campylobacteraceae bacterium | reverse complement strand
GAGTGTCTCTTACCCTAAAAATCAAAATTGATTTTTAGGGAACCCATATCTGAGTTGTTGTTTACAACAACGAGTTCCGCAACGCCCGAAGTCAAGTTGAAAATGTTAAGGTATTCGCTCGTACGGTATCAACCGGGCAATTTCTTTGATTACTTTCTTGTTTGCACAAGATAGTAATCAAAGAAAAAAGGTTTAAAATGAATGCAAACATTTTTGATAATTTCTTTTCAGGGAAATATACAAAGCAGTAAAAGGTTTTTGTTTTTATGCGCTTTTACTTATTTGAATATTGCAAGGTTTTTAAAATGCGCTCTTGGATTCCCGCCTACGCGGGAATGACATACCCCCTTCGTCATGCCCATGTCCCTATTCGTCATACCCGCGAAGGCGGGTATCCAAAAAGAACATGCAAAAATGTTTTTATGGAAAAATGGATTTTTGATAAATAGTCATCATGAGAAGATGGATTCCCGTTTGCACGGGAATGACATAAATAGTTGTGTCTTTTCGGATTGTCTATCATGAGGGAATGACACCCCACTTTACGTCATACCCGAGTAATCGGGTATCCAAAAAGAACATATAAAGCAGTAAAAGGTTTTGATTTTATGCGCTTTTACTTATTTGAATATTGCAAGGTTTTTAAAATGCGCTTTCAAGGAAACATTTTGCTTACGCAAAAGCGCTTCGCTTGTTTTGGATTCCCGTTTTCACGGGAATGACATAAGAGGGAGCGGGAATGACATAATGTGAGAGTGAATGACAAAGGGGGAGCGGGAATGACGGAGAGGTGGATTGCCACGCCGATTTCATCGTCTCGCAATGACAGAGGGAGAAATGGAATGACATAAGAGGGCATGGGAATGACAAAAAGATACTGGGTCGCATTGTTCACGCGAGTATGACATAAGAGGACAGAGGAGAGATGGCTTCTCCTCTCATATTTTATGTAAAATTAGCCTAGGAGCGCCTTTTGAGCGTACTTTATGCCAAGTTCATAAGCTTTTCTGTTTGCCTCTTTTACTTTTTCGGGCACTGTTGAGAGCATGACATCTTCAACTATTTTTGCATCCAAAACTTTTGTCATTTCTATGGTAACTCCAAGCGCTACAACCGACTGGGTTACGACATTGCCAACCTCTTCTTTTGCTATGGTGATGATCGGGATCTCATAAATCTTCCATTTTTTTCTGTCTTCATCCGTCGGTTTTACGAGATTTGGCTCTACGACTATCACGCCGCCCTCTTTCACACCCTCTTTGAATTGATTGTAACTTACCTGTGCAGTCGCCAGCATAAACTCTATCTCGCCTTCATTTGCGTAAGGAAAGAGTATCTCATTTTCGCCAAGTATAATGTCTACTTTCGTAGGACCGCCGCGCACTTGCGAAGTATAAGTTGAGGCTTTTATGCCGTAACCGCCCTCTTCTATCTTTGCATGCGCTAAAATCTCGCCTGCCAAGATAACGCCCTGTCCGCCAACTCCAACAAATCGTAATTGTCTTTCCATAAAATTACTCCTTTAAAACTTGACGGTAGTTTTGTTTTGCGCAGCTTCTATGACTTTGTCATACGCTTTGCAATACTCTGTCTTGTCGCTCTCATGCTTTAAAATTCCTGTCGGAAATTTACCTTTTTTCTCTTCGTCCGTAAGCTGGTCAAATTTGTTTTTGGACACAATCCTGCCCTCTATCCATTTCAAATTCAGTATAGCTTCGCCCATTTTATTTTTTCTGCCGAGGTTTATATGGCAGTTTGAAAATATATCAAAAAATGAGTAACCTTCATGAGAAAAGCCCTCTACAAGCACTTTTTCTATTCTCTTGGGATCCAGTACGCTCTCTCTTGCGACAAATGTAGCCCCAGCGGCATCAGCAAGTTTTGCAGCGTCAAAAGTCGGGTCTATGTTGCCGTACTGTGCGGTAACCGTCCACATTCCTTGCGGGGTTGTGGGCGAAGTTTGAGAATTTGTAAGACCGTATATGAAGTTGTTTATCAATATGTGATTTAAGTCTATATTTCTCCTGCAACCGTGTATCGTGTGATTTCCGCCTATGGCAAGTCCGTCTCCATCTCCGGTTACTACGATAACATGCTTTGAAGGATTGGCGAGCTTTATGCCCGTCGCATAAGCAATGGCGCGACCGTGAGTAGTATGCACGGTGTTGCAATTGATATAAGAGCTGAAACGCCCGCTGCATCCTATTCCTGATACCACGCACACATCGTTCATGTCCCAGCCGACTTTTTCTATAGCCCTGATGACGGATTTTAAAATAACGCCGTCACCGCAGCCCCAACACCAAAGAGTAGGCATTTTATCTACTCTTAAAAATTCATCATAATTAAAAGCCATTACATCATTCCTTTGATTTTAAGGATAAACTCCTGCGGAGTCAGCGGACGCCCGTTTGCTTTTTGCAAAGTTGCAAAATCCCTTCTCATGGCGCGTTCTATCTCGTCTGCATACTGTCCCATATTTAACTCGGCAACCAATATCTTTTCAAATTTTTTACCAAGCAAAGAGAGCTCTTTTGATGGACTCGGCCACAAAGTAATCGGCCTGAAAAGTCCCGCTTTTATCCCTTCGCGGCGAAGTTTTACGATAGCCTCTTTAGCGCTTCTTGAAACGCTTCCATAAGCTATGATAAGAATATCCGCATCGTCAATCATAAAATTTTCGTATTTTACTATCTCATCTTTATGATTATTTATCTTGCCTGTCAATCTCTCTATGTTATTTTGACATATTACGCCGTCTTCCGTTGGAAAACCGGTAGGTCCGTGATGCAAGCCCGTTATGTGATATTTGTAGCCTTTGAAAAACGGATTTAACACCGCAGACTCATCTTTTCCCACGCCATACGGCTTATAATCTTTAGGATCTCCCGTGAACTGCTTACGGTTAAATATCTCTTTTTTGACCTGTTCTATGTCGGGCAGTACGGCTTTGCCGTGCATGTGTCCTATCGTCTCGTCAAGCAGTAAAAATACCGGGGTCATAAACTTTTCTGCAAGATTGAACGCTCTTACGGTTTCGCTGTAAGCTTCTTCAAGACTTCCCGGACAGAGTGCAATAGATGCAAAATCCCCATGGCTTGGCGCTTTTGCTTGATTTATATCGCCTTGAGATACGCGTGTTGGAAGTCCGGTTGAGGGACCGCCTCGCATGACATTTACTATAACTATCGGAACTTCAGCGATAAAACTTAAACCTATCTGTTCTGCTTTTAGAGAGATTCCGGGACCTGATGTGGCGGTCATGGCTTTAGCTCCGCTCATGGAAGCGCCCAAAGCCACGGATATACCGGCTATCTCATCTTCCATCTGTATAAACTTACCGCCTTTTGAAGGCAATAATACGCTCATCTCATGCGCCACTTCACTTGAAGGAGTGATGGGATATCCGCCGAAAAAATTACAGCCGCAATCAATCGCAGCATGAGCGCATAATTCATTGCCGTTTGAAACTATTACTCTTGACATGTTACGCACCAACTTTATTAAATTTATTGTTTTTGATAGCAAGCGCCCTTGCTTTTGACTCTTCGGTTAATTTTGCAAATTTTATTTCGCTTGAACGCTCCGTTACAAAAATAGCAAAATCCGGACAGTGCAATTCGCAATCCCTGCAGCCTATGCAAGAGTCGGGTTCTACTACCTCTATGGTTTTTCCCAATGTGGAGTTTACATTTTGCACCATTGCCAAAGTACCTGAAGGACACAAGCTGACACATACATCGCAAGCCTTGCATCTTGATATATCTACCCAAACCAACGGTTTACTCTCCGGTGGAGTTAAGAAACTCATCTGTTTTTCTCCTTATTAAGTTTATTTTTAAAATCTTATCAAAAAAAACGGCTGAAAATATATCAGCCGTTTAAAATTTCCGCAACTTTTTTACCAATGAGCGCGGGAGTTTTTACAACGCTTACTCCGGCTTTTTCCAAAGCTTCCATCTTTTCAAGCGCGGTTCCGCTTCCACCGCTCACTATCGCTCCGGCATGCCCCATTCTTTTACCTTTAGGTGCAGTCGCACCCGCTATAAATGCAATTACCGGTTTTGTAACATTTGTTTTTATAAACTCAGCGGCTTCAATCTCCAACGTACCGCCGATTTCTCCTATCAGAGCTATCGCTTTTGTCTCTTTGTCATTTTCAAACAGTGTTAAAAGTTCCTTGTAGCTAAGACCTATAATAGGATC
>JAISXY010000016.1 GCA_031270285.1 Campylobacteraceae bacterium | reverse complement strand
GCCTCTTTAAAAGCCAAAAAAGCTTATCTCTTCTCATTCCCTTTTGCCGCCGCTTTTGTACCGTCTTTGTGGGAGATAGAGGTAACTTATGCAAAACTCACGGATAACCGTTTGGGATTCGGCAAAAAATTGGAATTTGTACGATAAGCCGTTATTTTAAAATTATT
This sequence comes from Campylobacteraceae bacterium, assembly GCA_031270285.1. Lineage (GTDB taxonomy): Bacteria > Campylobacterota > Campylobacteria > Campylobacterales > Campylobacteraceae > JAIRKW01. The sequence continues at coordinate 20,445 of JAISXY010000016.1, read as the reverse complement.
TGGCTGGATTTTTTCTCTTCAAAAGCCGTATATGCGCAGAATGTCGTATATATAAATAACACAAGCAATATCCCTCTAACACGACCATTATCCGCATGAGAGTTAAAAAAATCCGCATTTTTTCTTGTAAAGAGCCGATAGATGACTTTACAAACTATATGCAATAGCTTTATAAAAAGCATCAACCATCTTTTGAGCTTTCGGCTTCATCGTCGCCAGGCAATAAAAATGCAGTTGACTGGGTGCGGCTTTCATAATAACTAAAAACTATGATAAAAAACTATTTTTTTAACTCAAGCTCTTCATTTTTCATCACTCCAACGCCTTTTTTCAAGACTTTTGCAGCTATCTTTTTAGCCTGTTTTAGCGAGTGCAGTTTATATGTGCCGCATTGATAAACATTTAATTCGGGTATATCTTTTTTACTCTTTACTTTCAAGATATCGCTCATCGCAGCTTCCCATGCCGCAGCGACCTCTTTCTCTTTGGGAGTTCCTATCAGGCTCATGTAAAATCCAGTTCGGCAGCCCATAGGCGAAATATCTATTATCTCCACATTCTTACTGTTCAAATGTTCTCTTAAAAATCCGGCAAAAAGATGTTCTAATGTATGAATGCCTTTCGGACTCAATATCTCTTTATTTGGCCTGCAAAAGCGCAGATCAAACACGGTAATTTTATCTCCGCTTGGAGTTTTCATCGTTTTTGCTACTCTCACCGCAGGCGCTGTCATTTTTGTATGATCAACCTTAAAACTGTCCAATAAAGGCATATATAACTCCTTCTAAATACTGAATTTTCTCTATTCTTCAATAAGCGCAAGTCTAAAACCTGCAAAATCAACACGCTCATTTGGCGTTCTGTTGTTGCGGCAAGCGGAACGCACCAGCATCGTATCGGTACCCCAACTGCCGCCGCGCGTAACGCGATATTTGCCGCCAGATGGTCCCTCGGGATCATTTTGCGGGCTTTTTGCATAATAATGTTTGTCGTACCAGTCAAGCGTGAACTCTTGAACATTGCCGTACATGTCATATAAGCTCAAATCCTCATTTTGGCAGATTGTCCCTAATATTTCGCACTGTGCGTCGCTTATGTGCCATACAATCGGCTTTTTTTGTCCTACAGGGTGCGTTCTTTTTTCGGAATTACCCTTGTACCATGCATAATCATTTAATTTACCCAAATCTTCCCCGAAGAAATAGGAAGTAGTAGTTCCGGCTCTTACGGCATATTCCCATTGTGCTTCGGTCGGCAGGCTGTAGCGGTATCTTTTACCGTTTATGATAATATCGGGTTCTTCGTCATTAAGATATTCTATAAACTTTTGAACATCATTCCATGAGACGCTCTCAACGGGATTTGTACGACCTTTATATTTGCTTGGGTTGCTGCCCATGATGTCATACCATTGCTCTTGAGTTACTTCATATTTTCCGAGATAAAAAGATTTGGTGATAGTAACTTGATGGGCAGGCTCTTCGTCCTCTTCAAATTTCGGACTAACTTTCGGGCATGGCAAAGCTTCGCCCATAGCTACCGCTTTGTCGTCAGGCTCTACGCAGGTTTGAGATGGATTTGAAGTTCCCATGATAAAACTTCCCGAAGGAATCAATACGAACTCTATTCCGATTGAATTTGTATATGATTTTTGATTAAATACATTTTTAATGTAACCGTTGCTTGGCTCTTTTGGATTTGATGCGCAACCGCCTGAAGCTAATATCGTAACTGTTGCGAGTATTATATAAATTAATTCCTGCACCATAGTCGTCCTTTTCATTTAAAAATATATAATTTTGATAAAACTAAAACCTTGAAAGCGCATTATAACACCTTTTTGCAGTGATTACAAATCATTTTATATTAAGTTATAAAAATAAAAACCCATACTGCTTTCAACTTTTTTAATCTGGAAAATATTAAACATTATTTATCTTATTTTTGCTATACTAAAAACAGAGCAACAGTAAGGAGTTTATTATGAGACAGATTGTAGCGGCTTTGGCTATGCATGAGAGCGATATATTCGTAATAGATAAAGCTGAAGAGTTAGCGAGGAGAACAGGTGCAAAAGTAATATATACACATGCTATAGATACGCCGTTTTTTAACTTTTTCAGTTCCAAAAATATTGATGAACACAATATAAAGGAAGAGCTTATAAGTTATGTCAAAGAACATGCCAAAGCTAAAACGGTTAATGTTATAGTTGCTTTTGCAAGCGGCTGGGAACTTATTTTGAAAACTGCCAAAGAGTGCGGCGCAGATCTTATTATTTTGGGCAACATGAGCAAATCCCATGCAGTTGTGTATATGGGTTCAACAGCTAAAAGAGTGCTTGAAAAAGCAGGCGTTCCGGTATTTATCGCACGCGATAAACCGTTAGACGGCAAAATACTTATACCGACGGATCTTGGACATTATACGATGAGCGCTTCCAAAGTTAAAGAATTTCTCAAATCTGACGCTGAAATTACCTATCTTTACGCAAATGCAATCTCATTCGGCGTTACCGTTCCTTATGCGACTTTATCCGTACAGTCTTTAGAATTTGCGCAGGAAGAGATTGAAAAGCAGGTGGAAGATTTCAAAAAAAATAGAACAGATGCCGAAGTTATTATGTTGGATGCTGAAGTAGTATCGGAAGCGATTAAGGATTATGCCGAGCAGAACGGTTACACAACAATAGTTTTGGCTTCCAGAAATTTATCGGGGTTAAATCCTATAATATTCGGCAGTACAGCCTCAAGAATAGCGCAGATAGCAAATACAAATCTGCTTTTAACATTTGTGGAGTAGATGCGGCGGGCATTTTGTATAAAGCATGAGATAAAAGGGATAGTTGTATCTGCATCAAACTTGTTACCCAGCGCAAAATAAAACTGTTTTTATGATATATATTTAATGCGTTGCTTTGAAAATAGTTATAAAAGTGGTATTATTGCATTACGGGTTAAAGGCTGGTCGTGAGCACAATAAAAGATTTTTTTAAAAATGTTGAAAATTACAAAATTTACAATCTGATATTGGTTGTTACTGTGGCATTTATAACAATGGTTAGTATCGTTTTTTTTGATATTAGAAGTGAATTTAAAAATTTTGCCGAACAAAACCGTATTCTTATGGTTAAAAAAATTCAACTAATAGTAGAATCATGGATATTGGAGCGTATAAACGGTGTAGAAATTACCGCTAAATTTTTCAACTATTATTATGATGATGAAAAAAAAATACAGGAATTTTTAAATATATATTTGAAAGGAAACAAATATTTTGATGCGGTGCAGCTTTTGATACCCGGCAAATATTTTTATGTAAATGATAAAAAAATGGACGATTATATAGACGGTTACACATACGGATATGGCGCAAAACATTACTATACCGGAGATGAAGATAAGTGGTATTTTAATACAAAATGGTTTCAAAGCACAAGAACACAACTTAAAACTACGATAGAAATTATGGAAGATCATGGGCTTTTTCATGAGCCTACATTTAATGTTTGTACGCCCGTTTTTGAAGATTATGAATTTAAAGGGATTTTTTGCGGAGTTATTAAAACGGCGTTGCTGTTTAACAAGATAAAGGAGCTTAGTGTGCCGGATAATATATATTATTTTATCGGCGATAAAGACGGCAATATTTTTGCCCGAGCCGGCGGCAGCGATGATGAGCTTGACCAAAAGCTTGCAAAAATCCGCGAACAAAAAACTGCCGACGGTTATTTAACTCCTAATAATATATATATTGATAACGATATTGTATCCATGAATAAAATTGCTAATTTTGATTGGCGTATAGCTGTTGGTATGAATGTTAAAAATATAGAAGATAAAGCTGCCAGACACTTTTTAAGACTTGTTTTGGTAGTATTTTTATGCTTCATGGTATTTATTATTATCATAAACGGCGCATATGCGTTTTTACACAGAAGAGCGGAGGCGAAAAAAGAAGAGTACGAAGAGCTTTTGGAATATAACTCCCGCATGAGCGAAATCGGCGCATTAGTATCGGCTATCAATCATCAACTGCGCCAGCCCCTGAATGCTTTGAGACTTATCGTCAGTAACACTCTTCAACTATTAGAGGCGAAAAAAGCGGATAAAAAAAGCATAGTCGGCAACTTGACACTATCGCAGCATTCTATTACCATGATGGACAAAACGATAAATATTTACCGCAATTTCTATAGAAGTTCCGAAGATATAAGTGAGTTTGAGTTAAGCGAATGCGTAGAGAGCGTACTTCTTGTTATGCACACAAACCTTGCACAGAATAATATTACAATAAATGTGGATAACAGCACTATTTCCGGACTTAAAATTTACTCGTCCGAAAATTTTATACAGCAGATTTTGTTAGTGCTTGTCCAAAACGCTAAAGATTCTGTAGCTGCTATGCCTGTCAATAAAAAAGAGCTTGATGATAGAAAAATAGAGATAAAATTTAATATAGACGATGAAAATGCGGCGATCTTTGTTTCTGATTTTGGCGGCGGTATTTCACACAAGAGGGCAAAAGAACTTTTTTCGCCGTTGAGCCGTTCGCACAAACAGCATGGATTTGGTATGGGACTATTTTTTGCTAAAAAAATGGCGGAAGAAAAATTGATGGGAAGTATAGAGTTGGTAAGCAATGCTAACCCTACAACCTTTGTTTTAAACATTAAAAAAGATATTAGGAATGAAACATGAGTATACGTAAATCAACACTGGAAATGCTTAGTAATTTTTCTGTTTTGGTAGTAGAAGATGACGATGTGGCGCGGGTTATGATAAAGCAGGGGCTAAAAGAGTATTTTGCTTCATATTATGATGCCAAAGATGGACTTGAGGGTCTTGAAATATTTAAAAAACACCGCGTGGATATTATTGTGGCAGATATTCATCTGCCCAAATTAAACGGATTTGAGATGATAAAAGAGATTTTTACTCTTAAGCCCGCACAGCCGTTTATTGTTGTTACCTCTTATGATACCGACCAAAATATCGTAAGCAGTATTCATAACGGCGCATTTAGTTTTCTAAGAAAGCCTTTAGATATTCAAGATTTGCAGACGGCTATTTTATTATCATTGTCCAAAAAAATCAATCAAAAGCAGATTCACTTAAGCTCTTCTATTACGATAGATACAAATAAAGAGATTATTTATCAAGACGGAGAACCGATTTTTTTGACGCAGACAAATAACAAAATATTTTGGCTTCTTTGTTACAATATCAATCGCGTTGTTAGTTATGACATGATAGAAGATTATGTGTATTACGGCGAAAGCGTTAATAAAAGCACAATACATACGGCGATATTGCGTATTAAAAAACAGTTGAAAGATGTAAATATAGAGAATGTTTCAAATACGGGCTATATTATAAAGATATAAAATTACTAAAAATACCCGTAAATACGGGTATTTTTGTTTTATAGGTTTTCCGAGTTTTTAGAGAGATATTCGGCAACGCCTTTTGTATTTGCCTTCATACCTTCATCGCCTTTATGCCATCCTGCAGGACAAACTTCACCATGTTCATTTGTAAAAAGCATAGTATCTACCATTCTTATCATTTCGTCAATATTTCTGCCTAAAGGAAGGTCATTTATTACCGCATGTCTTACCGTGCCGTCTTTGTCTATTAAAAATGAGCCGCGAAGCGCTACGCTTTCGTTGAAAAGCACATCAAAATCCCGCGCAATTTGCTTCGTAACATCAGCCACAAGCGGATAACGAACATTGCCGATGCCGCCGTTTTTGACATCTGTACTTTTCCATGCAAAGTGTGAAAACTGCGTATCGCATGAGACGCCTATAACATTAATGCCGCGAGATTTAAACTCGTCAAGTCTTTTGTCAAATGCAATAATTTCAGATGGACACACAAAAGTAAAATCCATAGGATAAAAGAATACTACCGCTCCGTTTTTGCCTAAATTACTATAGAGTTTAAAATCTCCAACTATTTGATTGTCTCCTAAAACTGCCGCCGCTGTAAAATCGGGCGCTTTTTTTGTTACTAACATTATTTTCTCCAAATGATAAATTTTATTAAAGAGGAAATTGTATCATTTGGAATATAAGTAATTGTTTAAAATTTTTCAAAATACGATATTTTTTATCTTATTTTATAATTTAGAGATTTGGCTTTTAAAAAAACAAAAAAAAGTAACGCAAAAATGACATTTTATTATTAAGCGCTATCTTTTAATAGCCATTTAAATAAGAGTTTGATATAGTCAAATTCATCTTTTTATTTTGGAGAAATAATATGGCAGTTAAAATTACAGATTTGTGTATCTCATGCGGTTCATGTATTGACGAGTGTCCTGTTGAAGCTATCGTTGATGACAGCGATAATCCAACGGGAGAAGGAATATATTATGTTTTTGCAAATAAATGCGTTGAGTGCGTAGGTCATCATGACCAGCCCGCCTGTGCGTCAGCCTGTCCAACGGACGACTGTATTGTATGGGATGCGGCAGTAGACGGTCAGCCGTTTCGTTCCGAAATTGGCGATGAACAACGAAAAGGTAACACTTCGGCAGCTTCATAAATCCACACCGCCTGAATTTTTATAATTTAGGCGGGCTTTTATAATAAATAAACAAATTTTCTGCTATAATCCTCTCCTTTTATTTTTAAAAGAGTATTATTGTTAAGGAAATATATGGAGCAGACACTATCTATCATCAAGCCCGATGCGGTTGCTAAAAATGTTATCGGAAAGATTATTGACAGATTTGAGAGTAATAATCTCCGCATAGCGGCTCTGAAAAAATTGCAGTTGTCGGAAGAAGATGCGGGAAAGTTTTATGCCGTGCATAAAGAGAGAGCTTTTTTTAAAGATTTGATAAAATTTATGACGAGCGGTCCCGTTGTTGTTATGGTGCTTGAAGGTGAAAATGCGGTGGCGAAAAACCGCGAACTTATGGGTGCGACAAATCCTAAAGAGGCAAAAAAAGGCACTATTCGCGCTGATTTTGCGCAAAGTATTGATGCAAATGCAGTTCATGGAAGCGATAGTTTGGAAAATGCCGCTATAGAAATAGCATTCTTTTTTGGCAAAAGAGAGCTGGCGTAGTATTGGAGATAGCTTTTAGAAAAATTGCCAAAGAAGCTTTAGATTTTGAGCTTGTAAAAGAGCGTGTAAAATTTTTTGGCAAAGTTTTTAGAAAATCTTCCGATTTGGTTTTATTGAAAGCTGATTTAATTGGAGAGATAAGCCATGTCTGCGACAGATGCGGCGAGGATTTGAAATTAGAGATAAATGAACCGCTTGAAATACTTCTTTCAAACGGAGTTTATAACGGCGAAATAGACGAGATTGATGTTGTAGAGTTTTATGACGGATATATCTATTTTGATGAGATTTTGCAAAGCGAGATAGAGTCTATAAAAAGCGGCTATCATTATTGCAATAAATGTAAAAATTAGTAAAGGAGATAACATGGCAGTACCAAAAAGACGAGTGAGTAAAACAAGAGGTGCAAAACGCAGAACTCATTATAAGGTTACTTTACCCGTACCTGTAAAAGCAAGCGACGGAACTTGGAGAATGCCTCATCGTATCAACAAAAACACAGGCGAATATTAAGAAGCATAAATGTTAAAAATCGCTATCGACGCTATGGGTGGGGATTTGGGCTTTGCTCCTATAGTAGAAGGAGCTATTAAAGCTTTAACGGAAAGAGATGATTTTGAAATAATCATGGTCGGTAAAATAGATGCTATCAAGCCTCTTTTTTCGCCCTCCATGCAGAGTAGAATCAGTTTTGTAGAGGCTGACGATCTGTTTGATATGCATGAATCCGCGACAGATGTTTTAAAACGCAAAGAGTCCACGATATATAAAGCTGTGGATTTAGTCAGAGAAGGCAAAGCAGATGCGATTGTTTCAGCAGGACACAGCGGCGCTACGATGAGTTTGGCAACGCTTCGCATAGGACGGCTTAAAGGTATAGCAAGACCTGCGATCGCTACTCTCATGCCGACTGTGCAAAACGGTGTTTCAACGCTTGTTTTAGATGTAGGTGCAAATGTGGACTGTAAACCCGAACACCTATTTCAATTTGCCGTAATGGGCGAATGTTACGCTAAAAATGTTATGGGTATCAAAAAGCCGAAAGTGGGACTTCTCTCAAACGGAGAAGAGTCAGGTAAAGGCAACGAGATAACCAAAGAAGCGTATGAAATGATGGCAAAACTTAACTCATTTGTAGGCAATGTTGAAGGCAATAATATCTTTGACGCTTCTGTTAATGTTATTGTTTGCGATGGATTTGTCGGTAATATTTTGCTGAAAACAAGCGAGGGTGTTGCGGAGTCTATCACCAATATCATAAAAATGAATGTCAGAAGATCCCCGCTTGCAATTGCAGGTGCGGCTTTAATGAAAAAAGTTTTTAAAATACTGAAAAAGCAGGTTGATTATGCAGAGTATGGCGGCGCTCCTTTGATGGGTGTGAAAAAATGTGTTATTATAAGCCACGGCAAAAGCAATGCTAAAGCTATCAAAAATGCCATATTCCAAGCTCTTAGATTTGCAGATTCTCATGTAACACAGGCTATTGAAGCGGAGATTGCGGAATTTGAGTAAAATTTTCGCCTCTCTTAAATCTATCGGCGCCTATGCTCCAAAAAATATTTTAAGCAATAAAGATTTGGAGAAGATGGTAGAAACCACAGATGAGTGGATAGTCCAGCGCACAGGAATTAAAGAGCGCAGACTTGCTTTGGAGAATGAACTTACAAGCGATATCGGTTTAAAAGCTGCAAAACTTGCGATTGAAAGAGCAGGAGTAAGTACGGGCGAAATAGACGCTGTTATTTGCGCTACGCTTACGCCAGATTTTTTATGTATGCCCGCAACTGCATGTATTATAGCTTCAAAACTCGGCATTAAAAATGTACTTGCATTTGATGTGAGCGCTGCTTGCAGCGGTTTTGTTTATATACTCTATCTTGCAAAATCTCTCATTGAGTCGGGAGTTCACAAAAATATCCTTCTTATCGGCGCAGAAAAGTTAAGTTCGGTTGTGGATTATACCGACAGAAGCACATGCATATTGTTTGGAGATGGCGGCGGTGCGGCAGTTATTGGCTCTACAAAGTATGAAAATGAGGCGATCATGGATATACGCATAAGCGCAGACGGCGACTATGCACATCTTTTGTCCGCCCCGCGTTCGCGTGTTACACACCCCAAAGATAACAAAACGCTTGAATATCTGCAAATGGCAGGCAATGAAGTGTTTAAAGTAGCGGTTAAAACGCTTACAAACGATGTTGTGGAGATTTTGCAAAAAAACGGCATAACTGCCGATAAAATAGACCATTTCATACCTCATCAGGCAAATTTGCGCATTATAGAAGCTGTGCGCGAAAAGCTCAATTTCCCACATGAAAAAACGGTTTTAACAGTTCAAAAATACGGCAATACATCGGCGGCATCAATTCCCATGGCGATGAATGACGCTTACGAAGAGGGCAGGATAAAACATGGGGATTTGATACTGCTTGATACATTTGGCGGCGGATTTACATGGGGAAGCGCATTGCTGCGTTTTGGCGGACAATAGAGTTTTTTAAGAGTTATTTTCCAAAAGGATTTTTTCGCACTTTTTAATCTGCTCATCAACGACTTTGATAATCTCTTTTAACTCTTTGGCTTTCTCTTCATCTGCTTCGTCAAACTTTGATTTTAACGCATTTTTTCTTGCATGCAGTTTCTCTATCAAAGAGGATAAATTTTCATCTTCATCTTTTTGTATGCCAAATATACTTTTTAATCTCTTAAAAAATCCGCTTCTATTCTCCATGTTACTTCTCCCGCACCTCATCATCTTTTGAAAGCACTGTCTGTATAGTCTTTTTTTGTTCGCTGTCTTTATGGATAAAGAGTATTTTTGCCGATTCAATCAAAGACTTGGAAATATGCAAAACATAAGCGTTATCATTCATGAGCGAACTTCCCATGAGCGGCGATATTGTTCCTGCCTTAAGCAGCGAACCGAGTGTCAGCGAACTGTTTTTATCAAATTTTTCGGCAAGCATTACCAACTGCGCTATAAGTACAAGCGTAAGATCTTCCTCTTCGCTTTCAAAAACTCTCTCTAATATCTTAAACTGCGTTAGAAGATGTTCCCTCATGGCATTGTAGCCGTTTTTGATGCCGATATTCGGACTTACCATATATTTCGTCAGATTTTTCTGCAAATGTTTTACATTTTTAAGCGCTTCTATAATACTGTATGCCGCTTTTTGCAATTGCGTCAAATCCTTAACAATATTTTCATTCTCGCTTGTACTTTGCGATATGACGATAAAGTTTATTATTTTGCCGTAAATAGTTTTTATCTTCTTTTGATACATCTGTTCGTAGTCAAAATCCAGCGCCTTTGAACGAAGTTTTACTATCTCTTCCATGTTTTTTTCAGAATGCATATCCGAAATTTGTACATGCATGCCCACAATCATTATATTTGCGGCATTTTGATAAAGATGACAAATCTCTTTACGCGCCGCTTCCCGTATTGCATTTTCATGCGTAATAGAACTGCCCAGATATAAAACATCATCTTCCGCACTTGTTTTTTTGCGTATGATTTTTTGAGTGAGAGACGCAATATTTTCTATGACAGGATAGAGCAATATAACGCCCAAAAGATTGATAGTAGTGTGAAAAAGCGCCAATTTTAAAGCGTAATTATTCTCATCAATGCCGAGAATAACAGCTTCATATTTGATAAGTATTACCATTTGATATATGAAAACCAGCGATACAAGACCGATAAACAGATTAAAGACAAGATATAAAAACGCCAGCCGCTTACCGTCAACATTAGAACCTAAAGAGCTAACTATTCCCGTCAGCGTTGTGCCGAGATTTGCTCCTATCACAATTCCTAAAGCATTCATGTAACTCACCTGTTCAGCATTTAATGCGGCTACGGTAAGTACAATTGTAGCGAGAGAAGATTGCGTGATGATTGCAATAACTATACCCAAAGCAGAAAATATAAGCACTCCTGCCATGCCGTCTATGGAGTATTGAGCGAGATTGAAATCATTTCCCAACGCTTCAAACCCATCTTTTATATAGGCTACTCCTAAAAATAGAAAGCCGATACCTACAAGAACCTGCCCTATACTTTTCAGTTTTTTGGAAGACTGCAATAAAAAGATAACGCCGAAAATAATAACAGGCATCGCATATTTTGCAATATCTACCTTAACGCCAAGACCGGCTATAAGCCATGCGCCTGAAGTTGTGCCGATTTGAGAACCGAATATTATGCCGATACCCTGCGTAAGAGTGATAAAACCGGCGCTTAAAAACGAGATGCTAAGGAGTGAGACAAGCGTGGAAGACTGCATGATAGTTGCGGCAACGGCACCAAAAGTAATACTTTTTAGTTTAGTAGAAGTTTGGCGGCGCAAAAACAGTTCCACTGCTCCGCCGCCGGAATTTTTAAAACCCTCTCCCATGATAATCATGCCAAATATAAAAACAGCGATACCTGCGCTTAAAAGCAGTATATTTTCGCTTTTAAAAAATATATATGAAAGAATAGTTAAGCATGATAAGAGAAAGATTTTTTGCACCATCTGCCTTTAAAATTCTGTTTCATTAGGATAGCATATTTTTTACCAAACTATGCTTATTAAGGCTTCATGATAAATTTTACAACAATTCTTGATTAAATAAATAGATATACTATTGTATTTTTTAGAAAAATATGATATAATTCCGTTTTTTCGCATGAAGAGCGGAAAAATATAAAATATTTTGATAATTATTATTAAAATAAGCAGCTTTTCAGCTTTTTTATTTATAATAATCATTATCAAAATAAATCCTGCAAAAAAGGAAGTTAAAATGTCTGTACTTGTTATCGGAGCTGATGAAATTAATCCTATAAAAGCGGTGCTTAGTGATTTGGGGGCTGATGAGGTTATACATTGGGATGCACGCAAAAAAAGCAGCGTAAACCGCAAAACGATACCTTGCGATACCGATTGCGTAGTAATGCTTACAAGTTTTCTCAATCATAATACTATGAAACTTTTTAAATCTGAAGCAAAAAAACGCAATATCCCCGTAGTGTGTGCAAAAAGGAGCGTTAGCTGCGTTTATAGCGAATATTGCAAAGTATTTGGATTAAGAAACGAATACAAATGCGAATAGAGATTTTCTGTCGGCGCATAGTTTTTTGCTGTTGCGCCGAAGCGTAAAAATAAGAGATTTATATAATCAGAGTAAAATCCGCTTACACTGTAAAGATTAGATTTTAGCTCTTTTTATTGCTGCTTGTGCTTCGCGGTCAGCCTCTTTGCGTTTTAGACTCTCTCTTTTGTCATGCTCTTTTTTGCCTTTGGCTAAAGCTATCTGCGCTTTTATGCGGTTTTTATCATTCAGATAAAGACTTAAAGCCACGATAGTCAAACCCTCTTTCATGACTTTGCCGAAAAGTTTATCTATCTGTTTTCTGTGCAGCAAAAGTTTTCTGTCGCGCCTTTCATCAGGTTTGAAAAATGGATTTGCCGTGCTCATGTGAGAGATGTGCGCGCCTATCAAAAATATTTCGCCTCTGATAATTTTAACAAACGAATCTTTCAAATTTACGCGCCCGAGCCGTATAGCTTTTACTTCACTGCCTTTCAGTTCAACTCCGGCTTCATAGCTTTCAAATATCTCAAAATCATGTAGCGCTTTTTTGTTGCGCGCTATTGTTGTACCCATTATCTTACCTTAAAAAATGTGCTTCCGCTGCCGCTTAAAAAGAGTCTCGCGTCAGCCTTTGCTTTTAAAGAAGGATAGCATATCAAAACGCTTCTTAAAAGGTCGTTTAAAGTTATATTGTCAAATTTTTGCAAAATCTCTTTTGAGCTTAAAGAGATAAGATTTTGCGCCGCCGTTTTGTCTATATTGTCTGCGAATTGTTCTCTAAAATTATTATAAATCAAAGCGGTATCGCATGTGGCATCGTCAAATATAAGCTCAATATCGGGCACTTCGTCTTTCAAAGGTTTTACGATTTCGCCTATGCCGCTTACATTTGCCGCTTCGCATTCATGTAAGAAAAAATTTACATCCGCGCCTGTTTTACTCCCGATACCGCAAAGCTCTTCCAACGATAATCCAAGTTCAAGAGTTTTATTTATATACAGTAAAAATGTCGCCGCATTGGAGCTGCCGCCGCCAAGACCGCCGCCAAAAGGGATATTTTTTTTGACATTTAAAAAGTATTCGGCAAAAAAATCATCAAGTTTTTTAGTGTCGGCAATACCACGCAAAAGCTCATAAGCTTTATAGACAGTGTTTTTTTTGAGTTCGCAGTTAAATTCGCCTTTTAGTTCAAAACATTTCGTATTAAGAGATTTTGGCAAAAACTCCATTTCGTCATAAAGTTTACTTAATCTGACAAAGCGTGAAACTATCTCATGATAACCACCTCTTTTGCCTATTATCTTTAAGAAAATATTAATTTTTGCATAAGACTTTATCATATCTCTATCTTATTTAAAATATAATCAACGCCGTTTTGTTCTATTTTGACAATAGATAAAAAGTTATCCGTTATCACAAAGTATTCCCCCGGACCGCTCTTTTTAAATCGTTCTTTTTGTAAAGCTCTGCCCAAAAACAGATCCTCTTTGTTGCCTTCATAAAAATTCTCTTCCATGTTCAAAAAATCAGGCGCATAAAGCGGCTTTTCATTTTCATACTTAAACTCTCCCTCGCTCTCTCTTTGCAATGTTTTTAAACACCCGTCAACGCCAAGAGATGCGGCTAACATTGCGCCTAAAGAACGAATGTACCCGCCCTCGCTCACCTCTGCTTCAAAAGTTAAAAACGGATGTTCGTATTTTTTTATTTTAAGGCTGAAAACTTCTGTCGTTATCTCTTTTAACTCAAACTCTTTGCCCTCTCTTGCCAGCTTATACGCTCTTTTGCCCTCTATCCGCTTTGCGCTGAATTTCGGCGGAGTGTAACTGATTTGTCCGATAAGTTTTGCCGCATTTTGTTTTATCTCTTTTAAGTCAAACGGCTCCAACTCTTTCACGCTCTCTATCATTTCGGCGTCCAGAGATTCGCTTTTTGCACCGAGCCAAAGCACAGCCGTATAACATTTTGGCGTTTTTTTTAAAAAGCGGAAAAGTTTTGTATATTGCCCGAAAGCTATTATCAAAACGCCGCTGGCGTTTACATCAAGCGTACCCGAATAGCCTGCTTTTTTTACGCCGTACTTTTTTTTGATTTGGGATAAAAATTTATTGCATGAGATGCCGCATGGTTTATCTGCGGCAAAAAGTAGATTTTTGCTCAAATTTTCTCCACAAATGCACTTAAAATATCACGCCTGCTGCCGCCGAAATTGATAGACAGTTTACACTCTTTTTTTATCCTTGTAACTTCCGTTACTCTGCCGATACCAAATATTTTATGTTTTACAAGATCCCCTTTTTTAAACTCCGAACTTTTTTCAAGTATCAGTCCGCCGCCGCAAATACCGGCTTCATTTAAAAAACGGCTTTTTGTCAAGTCTGTCCTTCTGCCTTTATAAAAGCGGCTTAAAGAACAGCTTAGCGTTAACTCTTTTTTTGCTCTTGTGATGGCGACATAGCCCAGTCTGCGCTCTTCTTCTATATCGTTTGATTCGCCGATAAGCGGGAAAAATCCTTCCTCAAGCCCGATAACAAAAAGATGTTCAAACTCCAAACCTTTACTTGCATGTACGCTCATGATATTGATACTTTCGCCGTCTATTTGATCCTGCTCGCTTTGAAGGGCGATTTCGTTTAAAAACAGATCTATTGCAACATTCGGATTTTGCTTCATGTAATCCCTGAAAAGTCCGAAAAATTCATCTATGTTTAAAATGCGCTCTATAGAATCCGGAAGCTCTTTATAATACTGCCTTATGCCAAAACTTCTCTCCAATTCGTCAATAAAATCATAAGTGCTGTTATTTGCGATAGCTGTGAGATTTTCTATACCTTCCAAAAACTCTATCAATTTTTCATACGATTTTTTAGATACAATCTCTTTTAAAAGTTCCGTATGTTGCCGCATAAAATCATATATAGAGAGTTTTTTTGCATTTGCAGAGTAGATAATTTTATCCAGCGTAACTTTGCCAAGTCCCCTTTTCGGGCGGTTAATAATGCGTAAAAGCGAAAAGTCGTCATGAGGGTTGGTAATAATTCTCAAATAACTTATCAAATCTTTTATTTCGGCTCTTTCATAAAATTTTACACCGCCTACCATTTTAAATGATATATGCATGCGGTTTAATCCCTCTTCCAAAGAGCGCGAAAGAGCGTTTATGCGGTAAAGTATAGCTATCTCTTTCGGACTGACGCCACTGTCTATAAGTTTTTTGACGCGTTTAGCTACGATAGAAGACTCCTGATTTTCATCCGAAGATTCTATAAACTGTACCTCTTTGCCTTTGCCTTTCGTACTTTTCAGCACTTTACCGAATCGCGAACGATTATGTTCAATAAGATCGTTTGCAGCGCGCAAAATTTCGTTTGTAGAACGATAATTGTACTCTAATTTAATAATCGTCGTGTTATCAAACATCAGCGGAAATTCAAGTATATTTTTAATATTTGCGCCCCGCCAACCATAGATACTTTGGTCATCATCGCCAACCACGCATATATTTGAATGTGTGAAACAAAGTTTTTTCAAAAGTTTATACTGCAAATCGTTTGTATCTTGATATTCGTCCACCATGATATATTGATAACGGCGGCTTATCTCTTCGCACAATATACTGTCTTCATCTAAAATTTTATAGGTAAGAGTAAGTAAATCGTCAAAATCAACAAGATTATTTTGCAGCAGATACTCCTCGTAACGCTCATAAAGAGAGGCTATAATTTCATAGCGTTTCTCTTCCGCCTGTTCTTTGGCAATATCGGGAGTAATAAATGAGTTTTTGTAATGCGAAATCTCATTTGCTACGGAAGCGGTTGAAATTTCTATTTCAAAACTTTTTAAAATGCGTTTTTTGTCGTCATTATCTATAACAATAAAGTTATTTTTACGCCCCAGTCTGTTGATGTAAAATTTTAGAAAAAGCAGTCCGAATTTATGAAAAGTACACAAAAGCGGCGGATAAGCAACTCTTAAATTGGCGCTTTTTAATAATGAAAGCGCCCTCTCTCTCATCTCATTGGCAGCTTTATTGGTAAATGTAAGAGTGAGCGTATTTGCAGGGTCTATGCCAACAACGCCCACAAGATAAGCAAGCCGCGAAGTGATAGTTCTTGTTTTGCCGCTTCCCGCACCCGCCAATATCAAAATAGGATCGTCTATTTTTTTAACAGCTTCAAGCTGCGATTCGTTCAGCGCATTTAAAATAGTCTCCATCTGCCGTCTTTTTATGAATTTACTAAATAGGTAAGATTGTACCAAAAAAATATTTAAAAACTGTTTTTTGCGAAGTTTGCTTTTATGCGCTGTTTTTGCTACATTTTATCAGCTTTGAGATATAATTAAAAACTATATGAAAAAACCAGAGGAGATAAACATGAGCGATTTAAATAACCACGAACTGTATCTGAACAGGGAGATTTCATGGCTTCACTTTAATACAAGAGTATTAAATGAATCGCTTAAAAAAGAGTTGCCGCTGTTGGAAAGATTGAAATTTTTAGCTATCTATTCAACAAATCTTGACGAGTTTTACATGATAAGAGTAGCAGGACTTAAACAGTTGCTTTCGGCAGGTATCGTAACTACGGGTAACGACCAGCAGACTACGCTTGATCAATTGCGCGCCATAAGAGAGTATGTCATGAGCGAAAAAGATGTGCTTGAAAACAGTTACGGCGAAATAGTTGAAGCATTGGCAAAAGAGAATCTTTTTATCTCAAAATACAGCGAAATTACATCCGCACTTAAAGCGGAAGCGGATAAATTTTTCTTTTCAAATATTTTTCCCGTTATCGTTCCTATCGCGGTTGATGCGACTCACCCTTTTCCTCATCTGAATAATCTCAGTTTTGCGCTTGCCGTGAAACTGCAAGACAGTGAAAACAGTAAGATAAAATACGGCATGATAAGAATTCCGCGCGTACTGCCGAGATTTTACAAAGCGGGCGATAATATCTATATACCGATTGAATCCATCGTAAAATGGCATGTTGAAGATATTTTCCCGGGTTACACACTGGTGGCTTCCGCACCTTTTGTAGTAACGAGAAATGCCGACATGAATATAGAAGAAGAGGAGGCGGACGATTTTATGCTCATGATGGAGCAGGGACTTAAACTACGCCGAAAAGGGGCGTTTGTAAGGCTTGCTATCAAAAAAGACGCAGACCCCGATATAGTTGAGTTTTTAAATTCTCACATGAGGATTTTCCAAAAAGATATTTACGAATACAGCATACCTTTAAATCTCGGAGCATTGTGGCAGATAGTGGGAAATAAAGATTTTTTACACTTAACCACTCCGCCATATACGCCGAAAATTTTACCGCCTTTAAATACAAATGAATCTATTTTTGCGATAATTGATAAAGGCGATATTTTGATAGCGCACCCTTACGAGAGTTTTGATTCGGTAACCTCGTTTGTACAGGAAGCTGCAAAAGATCCAAAAGTCATATCTATCCGCATGACATTATATAGAGTTGAGAAAAATTCGCCGATAGTTCAAGCGTTGATAAATGCCGCAAGCGACGGTAAGCAGGTAACCGCTATGGTAGAACTTAAAGCAAGATTTGACGAAGAGAACAATCTGCACTGGGCAAAAGCTTTGGAAAATGCGGGAGCGCATGTTATATATGGTATCACAGGTTTTAAGGTTCATGCAAAAATCACACAGATCATCAGACAAGTAGATGATAAATTGAAATTTTATATGCATTTTGGCACAGGCAACTACAATGCTTCAAGTGCGCGCGCATATACAGATGTAAGTTTTTTCACTTCAAAGCAGGATTATGCGAAAGACTCTACGACATTTTTTCATATACTGTCGGGTTTTTCAAAAAATAAAAAGCTTGAAAATCTCGCCATGTCTCCCATGCAGATAAAAAACCGCATAATAACGATGATAAATAATGAAGCAGGCAAGCAGGACAAGGGACATATTATCGCTAAAATGAACGCTCTTGTAGATTATGATGTGATAAAAGCTCTCTATAACGCTTCAAGCAACGGCGTCAAAATAGAGCTTATCATACGCGGGATTTGCTGCCTTAGACCGGGCGTAAAGGGGGTGAGCGAAAATATCACCGTAAAATCAATCGTAGGCAAATATTTAGAACATGCGCGAGTTTTTTATTTCAAACATTCAAATCCCACTCTTTTTATCTCAAGCGCAGACTGGATGCCGCGCAATCTTGAGCGAAGATTGGAACTCATGACGCCCATAGAAGATAAAATTCTTCAGAAAAAACTTTTTGAGATTTTGCAGGTACAGCTTAGCGATAATGCATTAAGCTGGCAGCTTGGAGTTGACGGTAAATATACAAAACAGGATATAGGCGAAGCCAAAAAGATAAATTGTCAGCAGATGCTTGAGGAGTATATCAACAGGATTTATAAGACGATGAAAAAAGATACGGGTTCGTCAAAAGCCGATCAATTGGCAAAAAAACTGTTCAAAGACAGTTAAAAACAATAAAGGAATACTTATGGAAATTGAAAATATGACTGAAAATATTTTTAAGGTATTCAGGATCTCATGGACATCGTATGTGGGTTCTTTGATAAGATTTAGCATACAGCTTGCTATTTTGTACGGTATCTACTATCTATTGACGCATAAAGTTCATGAATGGATAAAATTTTCGCCAAACACTTTGAATATCATCATGTGGATAGTAGTGGGATTTGCCGCAGTAAGAGTAATATTTTTCATCATAGATATTTTACACACAAGAAGCGTTGTTTTATACACAAATGATGATGGCGTATGGGTGTACAGCGGTATATTTCCATGGTCAAAAGGTTCTTCGGGCGTTAAATGGCGCGATATTGACGAAGCGTCTTTTCAGACGGGGTTTACGAGCTGGCTTTTAAAAACATACGATATCAGAGTAGGGCATAGATTTACAAAAGATAGTGAAATTATGCTGCACAATATTTTTAACGGACACGAAGCCGTTATGCATATAAATAAATTGCATAAAAAATTTACGACAAAAGAGCAGATAGAATAAAACAGTAAAAATCAGCGGCGCACGGAAGCGGTTCTGTAACAAAAAATGCCGCTATCAACCCTTCTATTGTTGGGACAACATATGTAGGTCGCGTGTCTCATATTAGCAGCGGAACAGCATCAAACAATTTCGCATTAAATAATATGACGATAAACGGAGTTGTTTACAGCGGTGTGGAAAACGATAATAACGGCATCAACAAGAGTATTGAACAGTTCAAAGTGCAAGAGACTTATTCCAATGCCACAACCTTCGTTTCTTTTATTTATAACCATAAAAATAACTTATTTTTCATTTGTTTTATTGTTTTTGGATACCCGATTACTCGGGTATGACAGAGGGTGTGAGGGTATGACGTAGAGGATGTATGTCATTCCCGTGCAAACGGGAATCCAAGAGCGCATTTTAAAAATTTTGTATGTATTCAAAAAAGGTAAAGCGCATAAAAATAAAAATCTTTCATTGCTTTGCATTATTTTATCTAACGATAAATATGCATTCTCAAATTGACAAAAAGCGCAAAGTTTTTTATACTTACAAAAAAGTCTATATTGACAACATGAAGTGAACAAATATGAGCGAAAAAATAGTCCTGACACATCCGTGGAAATGCGTATTTGACGAGCATTCAAAGATTTTAATATTGGGATCTTTTCCTTCTCCTAAATCAAGACAAAACGGTTTTTATTACGGACATTCTCAAAATATATTTTGGAAAACGCTCTCTTTGGTGCTTGAAAAAGAGCCTCCCTCTCATGAGTTAAAAACCGCTTTTTTGCTTGAAAACAAAATCGCTCTTTGGGATGTGTTGTATTCATGTGAAATATCGGGCGCAGATGATAATACCATACAAAATCCCATACCAAATAATTTTTCTGCCGTTTTTAAAAGAGCGCAGATAAAAGCCGTATTTACAACAGGCAAAAAAGCGACTGCACTTTTTGAAAAATTATGCTTTGAAAGAACAGGTTTCAAACCCATTTATCTTCCCTCCACAAGCCCCGCAAATCGTACATGGCAAAAAAGCGAAAAATTTTTAGAAGAGTGGAAAAAGATAAGAGAATTTTTGAGGTAAACTATCTGCACTCTAATTTTTTTATTTTCGTGCCGATATTGATATTGTGCTTTTTAAAATCGCCCTGCTTTAACTCAAGCGCCGTTTTTGCCTCTTTTGCGGAGTAGTGTTTATCAAGCGAGTAGGCTTCCATGTCTTCTATCTGAAAAAGTTCCCCCTTATCGTCAAAAAAGCCTATACTAAG
>JAISXY010000008.1 GCA_031270285.1 Campylobacteraceae bacterium | reverse complement strand
GAACTTATAGATAAATTTTTCTGCGCCGCATCCATAGAGAGATGGAATGACTATCCCAGAATGGTGGAACTTACGGAGCTTGACAAGCAGGCGCACAAATTTATAATAGCGTTTTTTTTGGCTAAACATGAGAGCGACGTTGATATGTCGTCTCTCATTGAAGCGGGCGTTTTTGAGTTTTTAAGAAGAGTTGTCGTAACGGATATCCGCCCCGATGTTTTTCATCAAGCGCTCAAAAAAAAGACTAAAGAGATAAATATTTGGGTATTGGAAAAGCTGAAAAACTCTTTGGACAATATAAAAAAAGGGGAGTTTTACAAGCGTTTTGAGCGATATTTGAGCGACGAGAGTTTGAGCGCAAAAGAGAGATTTATCTTAAAAGCCGCTTCGTATCTTGCTACGAGGTGGGAGTTTTCTATTATTTATCAAACAAGTAAATTTTTAAGCGATATAGAGAATGTGAAAAATAATGTTGAAGAGGAGATGGAAGAGTATCTTTCTTTAAACGGCGTGCGCCAAATCGCATTCAATAAAAAACTTGCGCGCATTGTGGATTTAGGCGGCAGACTTCGCTTTCAAAAGCGGTGGGCGCAGACGCAGCGCATTCCAAGAACGTCCGTTTTAGGGCATATGCTGATAGTAGCCATTTTGGGATATTTTTATTCGCTTGAGATAAAGGCGTGTGCAAAAAGGCTTGAAAATAACTTTTTCAGCGCACTGTTTCATGACCTTCCCGAAGCTCTTACAAGAGATATCATAAGTCCCGTAAAATACTCCGTAAGCGGACTTGACGAGATAATAAGCGAATTTGAGATTTTAAAAATTGAAAAAGAGATAATGCCCTACATTCCGCACCATATACAAAACGAGTTTTTATATCTTCTCGGCATAAAAGATGGCAAAAAAGATGAGTTTCAAAACAGGATTTTTCATGATAACGAGCTTGTTGCGGTAAAAGATTTGTCAAATTATAATGAAGACAAATTCGGTGCCGTGGACGGGAAAATCTTAAAAAAATGCGACAGATTGGCGGCTTTTATAGAGGCTGCCATATCAATATCTTACGGTATCAAATCAAGAGAACTTATAAACGGTAAATCAAGCACGAAAGAGAAACTGAAAGAGGATATAAATACGGATGTGGATTTTTATAAATTAGCCGATGAGATAGAAAAGTTTTATGAAGTTTGATGCAAACTCTTCCTTTTGCGCCATTCTCGCACTCCTCATGATGAGAAGCATTGCTCGCGCGACAATGCGGGCTACTTCAGCGCGGGCTTTTTGCAATGAAAGATAAATATTTTTAAAGACCTCTCCTCAGATATCTGCGGCACACACACCGTTCCAGTGCTCTGCTGTGTTCCCACCCTGAAGCGTTGCTAAAACGGGCATTGCACAGGTCTAAGGAAAGGCAAGCGTGATAATAACTATTTTTGACTTAAATTATAATTTTTTATGTTATACTTTATGCCTTAAAAAAATTAAAGAAGAGATACATGAGCGTTAAAAGCTGGCTTTTAACAGTTTTCAGAGAACTGTTTTTATATCACTATAAATCGCTTGAGTTTAGAGCTGAGATTTTTGCGCTTATCATGTCCTCCGGATGTAAAAGCGTTAAAGAGTGCGATTTTGAAACGCTAAAAGAGGTTGCGGCGGAGATATATGCAAATGACAAGCATAGACAGGAAGTGTTTATAAATATTGTCAAAGAGTATGCGGCGATGATTTTACGAAATGCGCCCGCTTCGTATGATGAAGCCGTCAAGGATATAAATCGTAAAACAAGAGCCAATAAAAGTTTTGCCGCAAAGATAAGCCCAAGCCATATCAATAGATTTTTAAAAGACAACATGGACGAAAACAGACAGCTTTTACAGCAGCGCATCAAAGAGTTTTTGGAAGATCAGAGCAAAGAGGCGCTGTTAAGCGATAGTAAATATGAAAACTTATAGCCGCTTTGCAAGCGAGCTTAACTGCTTAAAATCTGCTATTTTCTCACTTTGCGTAAAACGATTACCGTTTCTCTTTTTGCATCATCACAATATGAATATGTAAAGCGTCTATAGCCGAAGGTGTGATACCGCTTATTTCGCTTGCGGCAAACAGCGTTGGAGGATTAAAGCGTTTTAATTTTTCTGCTGCTTCGTTTCCAAGCCCGCTTACTTTTGTAAAATCAATATCCGCAGGGATTTTTACCTCCAGCATTTTGTGCATAGAAGCTATCTGATCTTCCTGCTTTTGTATATAATTTTTATATTTAGCGAGGATCAATATCTGCTCTTTTGCTTCATCGTCAAAACTTGATAAAGAGGGCAGCAGTCTCTCCAATTTTTCTGCGGTGAAACTTTTTCTTGCCGCTATTTTTTGATAAGTCGTTTTATCGTTTATGCCCTCCTCTTTTAAAGAAGCCAAAAACGCCATACTCTCTTTTGAAGGCGTTAAAAAGTTTTTTTCCAAAAGTTCCAATCCTTCACGCGTCTGTTCTATTTTGCGGTGCGCTTTAGAGTATGTCGCTTCATCTATGAGATTAAACTTATATCCATACTCCATGAGCCTTATATCCGCATTGTCTTCACGCAAAAGCAGTCTGTATTCGGCGCGCGAAGTGAACATTCTGTAAGGTTCTTTTGTACCTTTGGTTACAAGATCGTCTATCATGACGCCGATATAAGCTTCGTCTCTGCGTAAAATAAACGGCTCTTTTTCCTCAAGCGATAAAACGGCGTTTATCCCCGCCATCAAACCCTGCGCTGCCGCCTCTTCATAACCTGTAGTGCCGTTTATTTGTCCCGCGCAGTAAACTCCTTTTATCTTTTTTGTCTCAAGCGTATGTTTAAGTTCCGTAGGTTCCACATAATCATACTCTATTGCATACCCGTAGCGTACGATTTTAGCCTTTTCAAGACCTGATATGGTATGCAGAAAATTTAACTGTACATCCGGCGGCAGCGAAGTTGAAAGCCCGTTCAGATAGTATTCGCTCGCTTCCATAGTCTGCGGTTCTACAAATATATGATGCCGTTCTTTGTCGGCAAAACGATTTATCTTATCTTCAATGCTTGGGCAGTATCTTGGTCCCACGCCCTCTATCTGTCCGGTGAAAAGAGGCGCTCTGTGAAAACTGTTTCGTATTATCTCATGCGTTTTTTCGTTTGTATATGTGATATAACATGGAAGCTGAAACGGATCAAACTTCGTCTTATCTGTCCTAAAGCTCATAGGAGAAGGCTTTTCGTCGCCTCCTTGCATTTGCATTTTGCTAAAATCTATACTCTTTGCGTCTATTCTGGGGCATGTGCCTGTTTTCAGCCTGCCTATTTTTAAACCGAGCTCTTTTAAACAATCCGATAAACCGTACGAAGCAAATTCGCCCGTGCGCCCCGCCTGCTGTTTAAACTCGCCTACATGTATAAGCCCTCTTAAAAATGTGCCCGTTGTAATTATAACTTTTTGAGATTTGTATTGATTGCCAAGATGCGTAATAACGCCGCTTACCGAACCGTTTTTAAGTGTGATTTTGTCTGCTATTTCCTGCGAAACATAGAGATTTTCAGTATTTAAGATAAGATTTCTCATGAAAATTTTATATCTGTCCATGTCTATCTGCGCTCTTGTGCCTCTGACAGCCGGACCTTTTGATTCGTTTAAGATACGAAACTGTATTCCCACAGCGTCTGTTGTGAGCGCCATTTGTCCGCCTAAAGCGTCAAGCTCTTTGGTTAAATGTCCTTTGCCAAGCCCTCCGACAGCAGGATTGCAGCTTGCTGCGCCTATCTGTTCGGCTAATATAGTGAGCAGCAGCGTTTTTTTGCCCATTTTTGCGCATGCCAAAGAGGCTTCTATGCCGGCGTGCCCGCCGCCTATAACGATAATATCATATTCCATTTATTCCTCAAAAGAACTAAAAATTTTTAGAGGAGGTATTGTAGCATAAAAAGTTACCGCTTCTTTAAAGAGTTTTGCATCTAACGCCATTTTACCATTGTCAAAAAGCAGACTGCCGCACAAGATAAAAACGCCAAAATAAAACAATACAACCTGTGCTATAATAAGCCGATGTCATTCAGAGCCAAAGTAAAGGATGAAAATGTTCACGGGAGTTATCAGAGAGTGCGCTAAAGTCCTCTTTTATAAAGATAATATTTTGAGTTTAAGCGCCAAATACCGTCCGAATATCGGCGACAGCATATCTGTCAATGGCGCATGTCTGACGGTTATAGAGGTAAACAGCGGTGGCTTTAAAGTAGAGCTTTCACATGAGAGCAGAAAAATATTAGCCGTGGAAAACTTAAAAGATGTTGCGCACATAGAGCCTGCCATGACGCTTGGAAGCCGTATAGAAGGGCATTTACTGCAAGGGCATATAGATGCGGTGGGAGAACTTGTTAAAATAGAAAAAGATGAAAACGGAACCGATTTTTTCATCAAAGCGCCAAAGGAGATTATGAAATTTTTATCTTTAAAAGGAAGCGTGGCGATTGACGGCATAAGCCTCACCGCAGGCGAAATAACGGAAAATATTTTCAAATTAACTATCATACCGCACACATTGTCAAAGACGATTTTTAACAGTTATAAAATCGGGCGCAGAGTCAATATTGAAACCGACATGATAGCGCGCTATCTTTTTAACTTTCTAAAAAACAGCGAAGAGAGTCTGAAATGGAGCGATATAGACAGGATAACGGCTCTGTATTGATGAAAGAGATATTGTTAAACAAAGAGGTTAAAATCATCTCAAGCGATAGAACGGGCGGCGTAAGCGGGGGTGCTTACAAGAGTCTAAATCTCGGGCTTCATGTGGGCGATAATCCTTTAAACGTAGAAAAAAACAGAGAAATTTTTGCTTCATATTTTGGCGCAAACGCAAAAGAGTTATGTTTCATGGAGCAGATACACGGCTCTTTTGTTGCGGCTGCAAAAAAAGACGATACACCCAAAGCAGACGCCCTAATCACTCAAGACAAAAGCTTGATTTTGTGCGTCATGAGCGCCGACTGCGCACCCGTTATTTTGTATGACAGCGATAAAAAAGCTGTTGCCGCCATACATGCAGGGCGCAAAGGAGCGTTTTTGGATATTATAACAGCCGCTATTTTGTCCATGAAAAGAGACTTTAAAAGTGAAACGGAAAATATGCAGGCTTTCATCGGCCCATCTATAAAATCCTGCTGTTACGAGATAGAAGGTGAAGTATTAAAAGAGGCTATGACGAGATTTTCATCGGCGCTTCAAGAAAGAGAGGGCAGATGGTTTTTGGATTTGCAAAAAATTATTATTGCACAGCTAATCGCAAATGGAGTAACAAATATAACCGCCGACAATACATGTACATGCTGCGATAAAAACTACTTTTCATACAGACGCGACGGTATTTGCGGAAGGAACGTCACGGGAGTAAAAATATTATGAGCATATTTGACAAACCAGCGCCCAAATGCGGCGAGATACATGATATTTTATGCAAGCTTGACAATGTTGAAATTGCTCATATTATAAGTTCGTCCATGCTACCCGATATGGAATATTGTCAGAATATGGACGAATTTGTCATGATACTTGAGGGCGAAGCGCTCATGAAGATAGAAAATCAAGAAATCCGCCTGAAAAAAGGCGAATATATTTTCATAAAAGCCTTTGTAAAACATCGCATTTTAAATTGCAAAAACGGCACGCACTGGTTAGCTGTGTATATAAAAAGTCAAAGCAGATATGCTTTATACCATTAAGCATCATGTAAACAAAATTTTTGTAAAATCACCCTCTTAATCTCACACACACCAATCCTTGAACAGGTTGCGGATTTGCCGTTGATGGGTGTGGAGGAAGTAAACCAAATCAGGGAAACGAGACCAATATAAATATTGCGGCGCAAGCCGAAGTTATAAATATGTCTGTTTTCTCAAAAAATACAAGGAGAAATTCATGGTAGCCATGAAAGATTTATTAGAATGCGGTGTGCACTTCGGGCATCAAACAAGAAGATGGAATCCGAAAATGAAAAAATTTATTTTCGGCGAAAGAAAAAATATCTACATCATTGACCTTCAAAAAACGCTAAGATATTTCAGATATACATACAACATCGTAAGAGACGCTGCGGCAGAAGGAAAAACCATTCTTTTCGTAGGCACAAAAAAACAGGCTGTTACAGCCATAAAAGAGGCGGCTGAAGGTTGCGGTATGCCATATGTAAATCATCGCTGGCTTGGTGGCATGATGACAAACTTTAACACAATAAGACAATCAATCCACAAACTTGAAATTATAGAAGAGATGGAAAAAGACGGACAGATTGATCTTTTGACAAAAAAAGAGGCTTTGATGCTTCGCAGAAAAAAAGAGAAACTTATAAGTTATCTCGGCGGACTTAGAAATCTCAAAACCGCACCCGATATGCTTTTTGTAATTGATACCGTTAAAGAGAAAATAGCGGTTGCCGAGGCAAACCGCCTCAAAATTCCCGTAGTGGCTCCTCTTGATACTAACTGCGACCCTGATGTTGTTGATTTTCCGATACCCGGAAATGACGACGCTATCCGCTCCGTTCAACTATTTTGTAAAGAGATGATGGAAGCCGTGAATGAAGGCAAAGAATTAAGACTGCAGGATAATCCTGATGCACAGGACGCTTTAACCGTAACTTCCAAAGAGAGAGAAGAACTTATAGACGAGGTATTGAGCGAAGGGGAGTTAGATATAGATTTGAGCGAAGAGTTTTTGGGTAAAGGCGAGGGCGACATAGAAACCGCAAAACCGGAAATTTCAATAGTTGAAGAAAAAACAGAAAAAGCTCCAAAAAAAACGAGAGCCAAAAAAGCAGATACTCAAACCACGACCGAAAAACCAACTGAGGTTGAAAAACCAAAAAGAACAAGAAAACCAAAAGTAGAAAAAGAGGTAGAATAATGGCAGAGATAAGCGCTGGTTTAGTTAAAGAGTTAAGGGAGATGACTGGTGCGGGCATGATGGATTGCAAAAATGCTCTTACCCAAACGAACGGCGATATAGACGCTGCAGTAGATTTTTTGCGCGAAAAAGGACTTGGCAAAGCCGCTAAAAAGGCGGATAGACTTGCGAGCGAAGGATTGATAAGCGTTGAGACAGCGGTTGATTATACCAAAGCCACGATAAGCGAGATCAATTCAGAGACCGATTTTGTCGCAAAAAATGATAAATTTATAGATATGACGAAAAAAATAACCAAACATATCCAACAAAACGACATCAAAAGCGCAGACGAGCTTAAAAACAGCTCTATAGACGGCGTAAATTTTGACGAGTATCTCAATTCGCGCATAGCTTCTATAGGCGAAAATTTAGTAGTTCGTCGTTTTATTACGCTAACGGCGGATAAAAAGAGTATCGTAAACGGATATATTCACTCAAATGGACGCGTAGGCGTGCTTTTAGAGGCAAAAATAGACAATATAGAGGCTCAAAAAGCGGCGGATTTGTTGAAAAATATCGCTATGCATGCAGCTGCAATGAAGCCGGTGTATCTCTCATATAAAGAATTAACGACGGAATTTATAGAAAAAGAGTTTGTGGCTTTCAAGGCAAATTTGGAAAAAGAGAATGAAGAGGCGAGACGGCTTAAAAAACTTGAAAAGAAAGTACCTTTATATGGAAGCAGAGCGCAAATTACGGACGAAGTATTGACGGGCGTAAAAGCAAGCCTTGAAGCAGAGTTAAAAGCGCAGGGCAAACCTGAAAAGATTTGGGATAGAATTATCCCCGGACAACTTGAGAGATTTATCGCGGACAATACGCAGCTTGATCAACAGTTCGCACTGCTTAGCCAGTTTTATGTTATAGATGACAGTAAAAGCGTAGAGCAAGCCGTAAAATCAAGAGCAGATGAACTCGGCGGAACGATAGAACTTACAAAATATATTCGCTTTGAGCTTGGAGAAGGATTAGAAAAAAAATCTAATGATTTTGCTGCTGAAGTTGCCGCGCAGCTTGGCTGAAAAATGTAAAAAGGCGGAATTTTACCGCCTTTTCATTATATAAAGGAGAGGGACGGTGCTTTTAAATGTCAAAAATCTCTCACACTCGTTTGATTATCCGCTTTTCGGCAATATCTCTTTTAAGCTTGCTTTGCACTCTTCCATGTCCGTAACGGGCGTTAGCGGCAGCGGTAAATCCACTCTTTTGCATATCTGTTCAACACTCTTAAAGCCAAACAACGGCGAAGTTTTTTTTAATGAAAAAAATCTCTATAAACTCTCATCGGATGAGCTTGTAGATATACGAAGAAACGATGTGGGAATTATATTTCAATCCCATTTTCTCTTTAAAGGATTCAGCGCATTTGAAAACATAGAACTCTCTAGCGTTTTAACGGGAATTCCATTAGAAGACGAACTTTTAAAAAGGCTCGGCATTTCGCATATTTTACGACAGAAAGTGGGCGATATTTCCGGCGGGCAGCAGCAGAGAGTTTCAATAGCAAGAGTGCTTTCAAAAAAACCGAAAATTATCTTTGCAGACGAACCTACGGGCAATCTTGACACTATAACTGCAGGCGAAGTAACAGCGCTTCTTTTTGATTATATTAAAGCCAATAATGCGGCTTTGTTTTTAGTAACACATGATTTAAATCTTGCAAAACGATGCGATGCGGCATATAAACTTGAAAATTTGGAGTTAAAAACGCTTTAATAATATAAGACTAATTTAAAATATAATACAATTACAATTCGGAAAACTAAAAGGAATTGGCATGCGCTTTTTACTTGTTAACACAAACCCCGCAGTTTCAAAGCTTGTTAATGCAAGCCTGAACCGTATAGGATTCGAAACCAAAGAAATAAATAACTATAATGATTTGCCGTTAGACTCTTTTGTGGCGGTTATCGTGGATAACGACTCATATGCTTCGTCTCATGTGGACGATTTGCTAGCAGTCAGTCTTGCGCCGTCTCTAATATATCTTAAACAGCAAAATACACCTACCCCGCAGGGTTTTCAATATGCGCTTACAAAACCTTTTTTGCCGACGGATTTTATCACTTTTGTCGTATCCGTTTTGAAAAAAACTCCCGACCTTGAGCGGTTTATTACGCCGGAAGCCAAAGAATTTGTATCCATGCTGCCTGAAGAGGGCAGAGTAGAAGCGACAGACGAAACCGTAACGGAAATTCCTCAACTGACTCCCGAGGAACAGGAGTTGGACAATAAATTTATAAATTTTAACTTTTACGACGATTTGCAAAAAAAAGAGCCGATTTTTAATGCGGAAGAACCTGCGGACGATGTTGGATCAGAGCCGATAGAAACAGCATTTAGTGCGCCGAAGATTGAGCCCGACCAAACAGACGATGTATTTTTTGATCTCTCGGAAGATATCAGCAAAATCTACTCCTCAAACGAAAACGATACTAAAGAGGAAAATATAACAAATCAAACGGAAGAGGTTGTTAAAACCCCCGAAACCCCCGCCGTACAAAATAGAGATAAAACAGATGCGTCAAAAGATGATAATTTTACATTTGATATAAACAATATAAAAGAGAGTGCGGAAGACGACAATCTCGACACATTATCATGGGCGGCGCAAAACAAAGCAGACGATAAAGAAGATCTTAACTTTGACGCCATAGATGCAGTAGAAGAGACAAAACAGCAAGAGACGCCCGTAGCGGCAGATAATTTTTTAAAAGAGATGACGGAAGAAGAGAGTACAAAAAAATTTAATGGATTTGAAGATTTGGCAAAAGAGTTTGACGATTTGATAAAAACGCCGAATACCAAAGAAAATGCTCCCACCAAACTGCCTTCTTATGCGACCGATATTAAAACCAAACAACATGAAGAAACCGATCAAAACGATCCATTTGAAAATCTTAACGAAAAAGAGATGCGCAAAGCTCTTCAAGAGGGTGGACTTTTGCCCAAATCTGCTGCGGAAACAGTAAAAAGCGAGATACAAAATGTAGTGCAGGAGAGTGTTTATGGAGTGTTGCAAAGCCATATTTTGCGCGATGTTTTAAAGGGGCTTAAAATGAATATTACAATAACTTTTGAGGATAAAGAGTGAAAAATAAAGGAGCGCTTTTAGTTATATCAGGACCCAGCGGAGCAGGCAAAAGTTCTATCATAAAAGAGCTTTTAAAGCAGATTCCGAATGCGGTATTTTCTATTTCTACAACCACAAGAAACAAAAGAGAAGATGAGGTTGACGGAGTAAATTATCATTTTACCGACGAAAAAAGTTTTCAAAAAGAGATAGAAGAGGGCGCATTTTTGGAGTGGGCAAATGTACATGGCTGTTTTTACGGGACATCACTGAAACAGATTGTAAAATTTTTAGACGAAGAGAAACTTGTTATTTTAGATATAGATGTACAGGGATATATGCTTTTAAAAAAGAGATTAAAACGGTATATAACCTCTGTATTTTTGACGACAAAAAACATAGAAGAGTTAAAAGCAAGACTTCTTTTAAGACAGAGCGACTCAAAAACAGAAGTTAAAAAGAGACTTAAAAACGCTATTGCCGAAATGAATTATATAAACCGCTACAAATATCTTGTTATTAATGACGATTTTAAAACGGCGTTTGCACAAATGTTAAATATAGCGCACTCCGCTTTAAATAAACGCTCGCTTATAGATTCGGACAAATTTATACAAACTTGGAAAAGAGCTAAAAAAGCCAAATAGTGTTATAATATCCTCTCTATTTTTTATTTTAGGAGCAAAATATGTTAGCAAATATTGGTTTACCGGGTTTAGTCGTTATCTTACTCATTCTCGTAGTGCTTTTTGGCGGCAAAAGAATTGCTGAAGTGGCAAAAGGTCTTGGAACGGGTGTGAAAAACTTTAAAGATGCCGTAAAAGAAGACGAAAAAGGCGAAGAAGTTCAAGAGATTGCCGAGCAAAAGCCGAAAATTGTCAGGAAAAAAACAGCCACCCCAAAAACAGATGCAAAAACCAGAACTAAAAAAACAGCCGCAAAATAAAGTTTATAATGAAACAAAAAGTTACCGACATTATAAAAACGCATATTGACAGAGAGTTTTATTTGGAAAAGCCAAAAGATGCGTCTTTAGGACATTACGCTGCGCCTTTGGCATTTTCTTTGGCAAAAGAGTTGCGAAAACCGCCCGCTGTTATTGCACATGAGATAGCTGTAAAACTTCAAAATGAAGCTATATTTGAAAGCGTTACGGCGCTTGGCGGATATATCAATTTTAAACTCTCCGCAGATTTTATGGATAGCTACGCAACATATTTTTTACACAATCCAAGCGAATTTGGAAGAGGCAAAAAAAACGAGAATATTTTGATAGAATTTGTCAGCGCAAATCCTACAGGACCGTTGCATATAGGACATGCAAGAGGTGCGGTGATAGGCGATTGCTTATGCCGTATCGGTTTAATGCTCGGATATAATATAACAAGCGAATATTATATCAATGATGCGGGCAACCAAGTGGATTTGCTGGGACTTTCTATCTTTTTAGCAGGACATGAGAAGATCTTAAAACTCAAAACAGAGTGGCCGGATCAGTATTATAGAGGAGAATATATTACCGATTTGGCATATGCCGCTCAGTTGAGATTTGGAAAAAGTATATTTGAAGATGAAAAAAATATAGCAGATTTAACTCTCTGGGGAAAAGATGAAATGATGAGTTTGATCCGCCGAAATTTAGCCGATGCAAATATAAATTTTGATAATTATGTCAGCGAAAAAAGCCTCTATCCAAAATGGAAAGATAGTTTTGACAAACTGCAAAAACGAGGCAAAACTTATGAAAAAGAGGGAAAGATTTGGATAAAGTCGCAGGAGTTTGGAGACGAAAAAGACAGAGTCATCATAAGAGAAGATAACCGCCCCACATATCTTGCGGGCGATATCGTATATCATGACGATAAATTTGCAAGAAATTTTGACAGATATATAAATATTTGGGGAGCCGACCACCACGGATATATTGCAAGAGTAAAGGCGGCTCTGAATTTTATGGGATACGATGATAATAAATTAGAGATAATATTGGCTCAAATGGTCTCTTTATTAAAAGGCGGCGAGCCGTACAAAATGAGTAAACGAGCGGGAAATTTTATCCTCATGAGCGAAATCATTGAAGAGATAGGAAGCGATGCTTTGCGTTTCATGTTTATCAGCAAAAAGAGCGATACTCATCTTGAATTTGATGTAAATGAGTTGAAAAAAGACGACAGTTCAAATCCGATTTATTATGTTAATTATGCGCATGCGAGGATAAATCAACTATTTGCCAAATGCTCCAAAAGCGTTGACGATGTTATAGATGTACAACTTTCGGGTTTAAACGAGAGTGCGCAAAATCTGCTTTTCGCATCTCTTTTGCTGCCGGAAGTTTTAGAGGATGCGTTTGAAACAAGACAGATGCAGAAAGTAACCGACTATCTAAAATCTTTAGCGGCGCTTGTGCATAAATTTTATAACGAAAACAGAGTATTTGAGAGCGAATTTGAAGATAGATATTTAAAACTGTTAAGTACGGCGGCGCTCTCTTTGCGCACGGGATTGAGGCTTATAGGCATAGAAGCAAAAGAGAAAATGTAACTAAATTTTGCGGGATTAGCCGTAGAGTTTTTATACATGAGCATAGTCAAACTATCTATATTTGATAGATTTGTGGTAAAATTTCTTAACTTTAATGACGGGGTTATACATGCAAAAAATGTTTAAGATATTTTTGACAGCGGCAGTTATCGTTTTTTGGGTTGGCTGTGGCGGCGTTGAAGAAGAGGACGGCAGCAGCGGAGGCGGCGGGGAAAGCGGTGTATTAACTTCTGATTGCAGCGGGACTTACTGTGGCAGCAACGAAAATAACTACGCAGGAAGCGGTATAGGCGTTTGGCGTTATAAAAACAGTGGAAGCCGCAATGCTGCGCTTAATGTCTCCTTAAATAATGTAGCCAACAAAGATATTACGATAGTGTTTACGAACGAAGGAGTAAGCAGCGTTACTTTGCCGTATATTTCTGTTGATACCTCTTTGCACAATGAGATGAGCATGCAAAACTGGGGCGGCGGGGATTATGTAGATACATTTAACTATATTCCTGACGCCATAAGAGAGTTTAATGCAAGAGAATATCTATTAAAAGAAGTGGAGCCGAGCCAAAGTATTATCAATTACAATCAAATATTCGCAAAAACATGGTCTTTGGGAGAGCAAAACGAGTGGTATGTTCATAAAAGCAGCACAGTTTACGAAAAACGCATAGCGACGCTTAAAAAACAGATAACGGTATCAGGACGCACCGTCAATATCTGGGTAGAAAACAGCGAATACGGAAGCGGTAAAATGAGCGACACGATTATAAACAGTATATCAGGGTATCTCAATACGGTAATTAGCAGTGTAGTAAGCGTAGCGGGAGAGCCTTGGGGGCAGCATTCATATACAAATTTAATATCAGCCGTCCAGCCATTAGATATAGTGCTTGTTAATTTAAAAAAAGACAATCAACCATTTGGAACTTTAGGATATTTTTATGCACTTAATAATTTTTTAAATAGCGGTACTATTACAAGCTCTAACGAAGCATTGGCAGTATTTGTAGATACCGAAACGATTTATCTGCACAGCAATGGAACGCTGTATGCTGTCAGTACAATAGCGCATGAGCTTACTCACGCTGTCCATTTTTATCAGCGGAGTGTTCGCATAGATGATCCGTTTGATACTTTTTTAAATGAGATGTCTGCCATCATGATGGAAGATATAGTAGCCAAAAAGATAGACAGCACATTTAATGATGTCAAATTTAGATATATAGATTGGCATGAAGAGAGCGATTATCGTTACGACTTTGCAGATTGGAGCCTTTCGGGCGATACAAACTACGATGTTGCGGGCAGTTTCGGAGCATTTTTGATGCGTCAGCACGGCATAAACTTTTATAAAGCGCTGTTTGCGACTCGCAGTTCTTCCGGCTCTACTGATCATGAAAAGTCTTTAAATATTCTTGACAAAGCTATAAAATCATATAACGGCGAAGGTTTGGGGCGCGCATTGCAGCGTTGGGGAGCAAGTATAGCGATGTTTCCGTCCTCCTCGTCTCCGAGCGGTTTTGGGTATCCTGCCCGAAATAGCGATAACGGTTTTACTTTTGAAGCGTTTGACGGAAACAGTTACAAGCCGTATCGCAAATTGCCGACATATTCACCCGCTTCACTTTATGCGCATGCCCATTTTCCATTTCTAAGAAAAACGGCAGGATATACATATTCGGAACAGTTTATAGTGCCGCCGAAAGTATCTGTTTCTATTGTTGTAAAATAAGTTAATTTTGTCCGTGCAATATTTGCGCGGACAAATTACTCTTTGATCATGAAGCGGTTTTATTCTCCAAATAACACTTTTAGAGCATTTGCATCTGTTGTTTTTTTGCCCTCTTTTTTACTTTTGCCGCCGTCTTCCGTAAGTTCTATCTCGTATCCCGTCAGCATGGAAGCCAATCGGATGTTTATGCCGCTTTTACCGATAGCTTTTGATTTTTGTTCACCGTTTAATACAACTATAGCTTTAGTATTTTCTATTTTTACGCTTGATATAACAGCAGGACTTAATGCGCGCGCTACAAATATTTCAGCTACGGTAGAGTACTCTATACAGTCTATATTTTCATTATGCAGCTCTTTACTGACAGCGTTTATACGCACCCCTTTTGTGCCGACTGTAGCGCCTACCGCATCAACATTAGGATGAAGCGAAGCTACTGCGAGTTTTGCTCTCTCCCCCGGTATTCTTGCACTCTTTTGAATAATAACAGTGCCGTCTTTTATCTCCGGCACTTCAAGTTCCAAAAGAGCTTCCAAAAATTTTGGACTGGTACGCGAAAGTTCTACGGTTATTCTTTTTGATTTATCTATAAAGACTTTTTTAATTACACTTTTTACAACATTTCCGACTTTGAATTTTTCGCCTTTAATGCGGTTTTTGCGCGGAAGCACACATCGTATCTCGTCCACTTCTATATATGTGTTTTCATCAGCATCAACGCTGGTAACCGTTCCATGTACGCACTTACCGACGCGGTTTTTATATTTTTCAAATATCTGCTGTTCAAGAAGTCTTTGTATATGATATTCAAGCTCTTTTTGCAGTGTGGCGGCAGCCGTACGACCTAAATTGTCAAGCGGCAGCTCATATCTTAACTCATCTCCTATCTCTGTGAGCGGGTCAATCTCTTTGGCTTTTTTGATAGATATATAGTTCTCCTCGTCCGTTAATAATCTTTCATCATCATTCGGCACAACCAGCACTTTTTGAAACAGTTGCAAAATCTTTCTTTTTTCGTCTATCAGCGTTTCATATTCGTATTTTTCGCCATAAACTTTTTTCGCCGTCTTATTTAACGACAGTTTTATAACATCTTTGACATCGTTAAGAGCAAGTCCTTTTTCGTTTGCGATTGACTCTATAATATCTATAACTTTTTCCATAATGAACTACCCCTGTTATTTTTTGCAATGAAAAAAAGTGGATTTTTATAATTGCGAAGAGTGCATATTGTACCAAATTGAACTTTTATTTTACTTTAAAGGCTCTTTTATCCAAATATAGATATACTTATACCCTTTTATTGATTTAGGGGCACAACGATGGAACTGAAATTAGCCAGAACTGGTTTAAATGAAAAACCAAAAACGATAAAGTTAGAAAAAATTGAAGAAGCTATTGAAAAAGAGGGCGGGCAGATATTCTATTTTGACAAGGAAAACTCTCACAAAGATTTGGTAAAACTTGTAGAATACTTTGAAGAGAAAGATTTTAGTGTCTATCTGCGCCAAGTCAAATATGGTCTTAACGAACAGGATTATATGTATGAGGTGCATATACTATAAGCTGCCTTTAGTATGACAAAAAAACTTTTTTTAAAAACGCTTGGCTGCGCTATGAATGTTAGAGACTCGGAGCATATAATAGCCGAACTGAACCGCATTGAACGGTACGATTTGACGCAGAATGAGAGCGAAGCCGACCTGATAATCATCAATACATGCAGCGTAAGGGAAAAACCCGTAAATAAACTGTTTTCAGAAATCGGACAGTTTGCAAAACATAAAAAAAAGAGCGCCAAAATAGGCGTTTGCGGCTGTACGGCAAGTCATTTGGGTGCAGATATATTTAAAAGAGCGCCTGAAGTGAGTTTTGTTTTGGGCGCTAGAAATGTTTCCAAAATCACACAAGCCATAAATTCGGAAAAATTTTTAGATATCAATATTGATCATGATGAGAGCGGATACGCTTTCGGAGAATTCCGCCAAAATCCATACAAAGCTTATATAAATATCTCCATCGGCTGTGATAAAAAATGCGCTTTTTGCATAGTTCCTCATACAAGAGGCGAAGAGATATCCATACCGCATGAGATTATCCTGAAAGAAGCTGCAAAAGCTGCAAAAAACGGGGCAAAAGAGTTATTTTTGCTCGGACAAAACGTAAATAATTACGGCAGAAGATTAAGCGGGGGCAAAAAAGGAGAGCTTAATTTTTCACAGCTTCTGACTAAAATTGCCGAAATTGACGAGGTGAAAAGGATTCGTTTCACTTCGCCGCATCCTCTGCACATGGACGATGAATTTTTGGAAGTTTTTGCGTCCAATCCTAAAATTTGCAAATCCATGCATATGCCTTTACAAAGCGGTTCCACAAATATACTAAAGGCGATGAGAAGAGGATATAGCAAAGAGTGGTTTTTAGAACGCGCAAAAAAAATCAGGCAACTGTCGCCTATAGCCGCGATAAGTACGGATATTATCGTAGGATTTCCGGGAGAGAGTGAAAAAGATTTTGAAGAGACGATGAGCGTGATGGAAGAGGTAAGATTTGAACAGATATTTTCGTTTAAATACTCTGCGCGACCATTGACTCTTGCAGCAGCCATGAGAGATAAAGTTGATATCGCAACTGCCGCCAAAAGACTTTTAAAACTTCAAACAAGACATGCGCAAATTCTTGATGAAATCTCTTCGGATTATTTGGAAACGGTGCATGAAGTCTATTTTGAGGAGATTAGAGACGGCGGATTTGTTGCAGGCAGAACTTCGCAAAATAACGCAGTTTGCGTCAAAGGCGGCGAAGAGCTTTTGGGAACTTTTCAAAATGTTAAAATAACGCAGCCCCAAAGACTCATACTTTACGGACAAATTGCATGAAAAACAAAATACTAAAAAAAATAGCGCAGAAACTCTCCCCGTTTTTTATAAGTTCTCTTCAGCATTTTATATACACTACATGCAAAAAAGTTTATGAATTGCCAAGCGGCGAGATACCGTTTCCGGCTATTTGGGTCTGCTGGCATGGACAGCTTTTGATGTGCCCGTATCTTTACCGCAAAATGCGTCCGCTTCCGATGAATGGCAGCGCGATAGTGAGCGAACATACGCATGGCGATATAGCGATAAAAGCGTCAAAGAGATTTAAATTTAATTATATTCGCGGCAGCAGCAGAAAAGGAGCGGTAAAAGCGCTCGTCCAAGCCATGAATGTCCTTAAAAAAGGCGAAGATATAGCCATAACTCCCGATGGTCCGATAGGTCCCGTTTATTCAATATCTGACGGCGTGAGCGCACTTGCTCTTAAATGCGGTGTTCCTGTAGTCGCTTTCGGATATGCTCTAAACTCATTTTGGCAGCTTAAAAGCTGGGATAAAGCAAGAGTGCCAAAACCTTTCTCTACGATAACTTACAGAATCAGCGGACCTCTTTATCTGAACGGTTTGACAAAAGAGCAGGCAAACGAAAAGGTTAAAACTGCTCTCATGCGCTGCATGAGTTAAATCAACCCTTCTAACAAATAAAAAAATGTAAACTGACCTCCCCGTCATTCCCACATCCTCTTATGTCATTCCCGCGAAAACTGGAATCCACCCCTTTTTCGTCATACCCACGAAGGCGGGCATGACGAAAAGAAATAACAAAAATGTTTTCATAAAAAAACATACAAAGCAATAGAAGGTTTTATTTTTATGCGCTTTTGCTTTATTTAATATGCAAAATAATTTAATGCGCTTTCAAGGAAACATTTCGGCAAGCCGAAAGCGCTTCGCTTGTTTTCAAAGAAACATTTTGCTTACGCAAAAGCGCTTCGCTTGTTTTGGATTCCCGTATTCCCTCACGATATGTGCTTTCTGCTAAAGCTTGTCGTTCGGTCGCGGGAATGACATACACCTCTTTCGTCATACCCGCGAAGGCGGGTATCCAAAAAAGTCAAAAAACAATAAAATATTCTAATAGAAAAATATTTTTGATAAATAGTCATCATGAGAAGATAGATTCTCGTCTGTGTGAAAATGACAGAAGAAGTGGGAATGACAAAAATAGAGGCAAAAATGATGCAAATAGGCAGATTCTATTCTTCCTCACACGCTGTAAAATCAAAAATATACAGCAAAACCCGCCATTACGGAATGTTGAAACTCATGCCATGAGATTTCATGTTCTCTGCGGGAAAAGGGCGTTCCTACTTCTCTGTATTTTACCTTGTAGTTATCCCATCTTGGCACATAAGCGACATTTATCGCAAAATGTTTTGATATGTCAAATTCAAGTCCGAATTTAAGCGCAGTAGAGTCTATATTTGTATCATCTGTAAAATAAATCATCGTAGGTGCGCCGCCGTTTAATGCCCAGAGAGTAACATTTCTCTCTTCAAATACATCGCCGCCGATACCGACTTTTTCATCAATTCCTAAAACGAGCGCAATGGGAATGGAAGCAAACGGTTTATATTTACCTTCAATACCAAAACCTGCGCCGTACTGGTCTGCATTTCCAAACCATAAAGAGCCGTATATTTTTAACCCTATTCTATTATCGTATGCGTAAAGTCCCAAATCAAGCTCATTGATGCTTTTTCTTTTCCCGACAAGCTCTTTAGCGCTTTGCGTTTTACCTATCATTTTATCTTTGTTATGGGCGGCATTAAATTTTGTCTCTATATAAAGCCCGCTTTTTGTATTGCTGTCATAAATTCCGGCTAACCCTTGGCTGTATATACATGAGATAAATATAAAAAGCAAAAAAACTATTTTTTTCATCATATTGCCTTTTAAAGAAAATTTTTAAAAAATTATACCTTTTGCTCTATTAATGTATGTAAACCTTTCGGCTCCATGTTTTTATATAAGCTTTTACATGTAAAATGCAAAGAGAAGGGATAGTTTTGACCTATCCCGTTTGCACTAAAAGTAAAAATTCAAACCGAGTCTTGCACCGTGTTTATACTCTGACCAATCAATATTCATTCTCTCTCCCGTGCCTATCTCTCTGTAACTCACATCGTACATCTCGTATCGTAAAACATACGCCAAATCAACGGAGATATTTTTTGTGAGATGATACGCCGCTCCAAGATACAGTGATGAGCTTAAAACTTCGGTATCATCTCTGAATTCTATCGTTGAAGAACCTTTAGCGAGCCGTTTGTGTGAAACGATATGCGAAGATATGGTCTTTTCATTCCACATAGTATCCTGCTGTCCGTATCTGTAATCAAGCCCAAGTATAAACCCTAAATTTTTAAGATCAAAAGATCTGTACTCTACTTCAACTCCAACGCCTCCGCCGATTTCGCTATTGGAGCTGCTTTTGCCATAAATGATAGTGTAAGCTTTGGCGTCAAGATTTCTTGTTATCTGTGAAAAATGCGCCCCAAGTCTTATATCTCCGACAAAACTGCCGTCTCCTACAAGCTCGTCCGATGGCTGTACGCCTTTTATCATTTTGTCGGATTTTTGTGCGAAAGCTGTTTCGAATCCCGTGTAAAAACCGACATCCATAGCGTTAAGGCTCATAGCCGCAAAAACTATTAAAATAACTCTTCTCATGTGTAGAACTCCTCCAAGCAATTTAATTTGTCTTATTATACCTTTTCTGTGCGCTATTTTTTCATTTACATTGATATAATCTGCCTATCTGTTCAAACACTTTGGATTCCTGCCTTCTTTTTCGTCATTCCCGCTTCCTCTTCTGTCATTCCCATGTCCTCCTATGTCATTCCCGTGCAAACGGGAATCCAAAACAAGCGAAGCGCTTTCGGCTTGCCGAAATGTTTCCTTGAAAGCGCATTTTAAAAACCTTGTATGTATTCACAAAAAGGTAAAGCGCATAAAACTAAAAAACCCTTTCATTGCTTTGTATGTTTTTTTGGATACCCGTTTTCACGGGTATGACGTAGAAGGGATTGGATAGCTGTTTTCAAGGAAACATTTCGGCAGAAAGTGGGTACAATGGATACCCGCCATCCCTCACGATATGCGCTTTCTGCGAAAGCTTGTCGTTCGGTTGCGGGTATGACGTAGAAAGAGGCAAATATCCACTGTCTTTTTTGTTATTCTCATGTTTTATTTCCATCATTTCCGTTTTCTTCTTACGTCATTCCCGTGCAAACGGGAATCCAATGCGCATTTTAAAAACATTACAATATTCAAAAAAAGGTAAAGCGCATAAAACTCACAAAAAAATAACACCAAAACCAAAAATCCTCAAAACAAAGTAAACTTTAAAAC
>JAISXY010000073.1 GCA_031270285.1 Campylobacteraceae bacterium | reverse complement strand
AAAGGTGTGGGCAGATGGAGCAGGAGAGCGTTTTTAATCTCAATTTTAGGTAAGATTTTGATGTATTTGGCAACGCCTGTACTTACACCATTCATAACGGACTCCTTGTTTAAAAATTTAATCAATTATTATATCTGTTTTTTTTGATTTTTGCAATAAAAAAATTAACGACAATCCTGATAAGTCCGTAAAGTACATAAATTGTTACAAAGACAGTGAAGCTTTGTACAGGGTAAAGATATATCATGGAAAAAATGACTATAAGAAATGTCAATACCTTTATGATGCTTGATTTTCTAAGGTTTATTTTTTTAAAGCTGGGGTATCTTATATTGCTTACCATTAAAAACGATGCAAGAGCCTGCAGTGCCAAAAGCAGATATTCAAAGTTTTTTAATATTTCATATTTTTGAAACATGAGCCCCCACATTGTAACTAAAACAGCCGCTGTAGGTATAGGCAGTCCTATAAATACCGAAGGTTCGGACGATGGGCTCATGACATTAAATCTTGCTAATCTTATTGCGCCGAATACTACATAAATAGCCGCAAACAGCACGCCGACTCTTCCGTAATGATGTCCTGCGCTAAAGTAAAAAAACATAGCGGGAGCAACGCCGAATGCTATTACATCGGCAAGCGAATCAAATTCTACGCCGAATTTGCTTGTTGTTTTTGTAAGTCTTGCCACTCTGCCGTCAAGCCCGTCAAAAATCAGCGAAAGTATAATATAGACAGCCGCTTTATTAAAATATTCCTGCGATGCCGCTACAATAGAGGCGATTCCTAAAAATGTGCTTGCAGCCGTAAAAAGATTCGGCAACAGATAGTTAAAGTAGAGCTTTCCATTTTTTATTTCATTATCCATTATTAATCCTTATGAGCAAAATATCCTAAAACGCTTTCAGCGCCCTTTACATAATCTCCTACAGAGAGTTTTATCCTTGCGTCAAAAGGCAGGAATAACTCTACTATGCCATCTACCATAAAAGCAATTCTTGCGCCTGCTCTGATACTGCCTCTCTCTTTTGAGAGATATAATTTGCGGCTGAATGCGCCTGCGCGTACCCTCATAGCAAAGCTATTATCTTCTTTAGTGCATTTCATATCAATACGTTCATTCAATACAAAAGCCTCTTTTGTATGCGGCGGCAAAAACAGCCCATGAACAGTTTTAGCATTTGTCAAAACTGCTGCAGTTGGAAAGCGAATCATGCTGACATCAAACGGCAGAGAACGAATCCTGACATAAAGGCATTTTTTATCATTCATGAGCTCACTTTCACTCTGCTCTATAGTTATAATTTTACCGTCAATTGGAGCCAAAATAGCTAAAGGATCATCTTCTGCAGCGATCCTTTCGGGATTTCTATAGATAAACATCAGAAAAAAGAGAACAAAAAACATAAACGGCGCCGCAAATTGTATCCAAACAGTAAACAAAAACAGTATAAAAGCCGCGGCACAAACTTTCCAACCCTCTTTGGCGATAACCTGCGTTGTCGTAAACGAGCTGTTCATGAAGTCTCCTTTTTAAACTTTATCCATCTATTTTTAATAAACTATCCGACTCTTTTTGTGTAGCATTTGTTTCAATGTCGCTCTGTATGCGCGTAGGCATAGCGTTTTCTTTCTCAAAATTCCTAATGATTTGCCTGAACTCTTCACCGTCTATCGTCTCTTTGTCATATAATGCTTTGACGGTATTTTCTACTGCGCCTCTATATTCTTCAAGCGTTTTTATAACGAGATTAAAGCGTTCGTCAAGTTTTTCTTTAATGAATTTATCTATTGCTTCGGCAGTTTTTTCGCTGTAATCTTTTATCGTTTGTCCGCCGTTTAAAAAAAGATTTGTCTGTCTTTCTAAAACCATAAGTCCGGCTACTTCGCTCATGCCGTACATACTGACCATAGCTTTCAAAATGCCAGTAGCTCTTTCAAGATCATTTGATGCGCCGCTTGAGACTTCGTTTAAAAATACTTTCTCCGCCGCGCGTCCTGCCAGTAATACATCAATTTTGGCGATAAGCTCATGCTGCTGATACAGATAGCGGTTTTCTTCGGGTGTATTCATGGAGTATCCAAGTGCGCCGATACCGCGCGGCACAATAGTAACTTTTGTAGTTTTCGTATAACCTTTGGTTAATTCTCCTATAAGTGCATGTCCGCTCTCATGATAAGCTACTATCTTTTTCTCTTTCGGATTTATGCTTCTTCCTTTTTTCTTTAAACCGATAGCCGCCCTCTCAAAAGCTTCCAAAAAGTCTTTTTGCTCTACCTGTTCTTTCGATTCGCGTCCCGCAAGAAGCGCCGCTTCATTTATGATATTTGCCAAATCCGCTCCCGCAAAACCAACTGTGAGTCTTGCTATCTCTTCCAAATCTACATCTTTGGCAAGCTTTATATCTTTTATATGTACTTTTAAAATTGCCACTCTGCCTTGAAAATCAGGTCTGTCCACAACCACCTGCCTGTCAAAACGACCGGGGCGTAACAGTGCGGCGTCAAGAACTTCGGGTCTGTTTGTAGCCGCCAAAACGATAACAGGCGAAGAGTCGGAGCTAAAACCGTCCATTTCAGCCAAAAGTTGATTTAGTGTCTGCTCTCTCTCATCGTTTCCGCCAAGCTGTCCGCCTGCGGCTCTGCTTTTACCGATAGCATCTATCTCATCTATAAATACGATAGCGGGAGCCTCTTTTTTTGCATTATTAAACAAATCTCTTACTCTACTCGCACCCACGCCTACAAACATCTCTATGAAACTTGAACCGGAAACCGAAAAAAACGGAACATCAGCCTCTCCCGCGACCGCTTTTGCCAAAAGCGTTTTACCAGTTCCGGGAGGTCCTACAAGCAGTACGCCTTTTGGGATTTTTGCGCCAAGTCTTATATATCTATCGGGGTGGCGTAGAAAATCCACTATCTCCACAACTTCCTCTTTTGCCTCTTCTATGCCTGCTACATCGGTAAATTTGATTTTTGGTTTTTCGGAATTTACAAGCTTTTTACTGTTTCCAATTCCTAAAATACCGCTGTTCATATTTTTTTGCATTCTGCCGACAAAAAACATCCAAATCGCAAAAAATATAAACAGATAAAATATCCATTTAAGCGCATCGTTGAACCATTGCGGTTCCGTGTGTCCGCCGTAAGCTATACCTTTCTCTTCCAAAAGAGGCAGCAGGGCAGAGTCTTCACCGACTCTTTGGGCGATATATTTTATCCTCGGACTTCCTTTTGATATGGCTATTATGCTTATATCGCTGATGCTTACGCTCTCTATCTTATTCTCTTTAATAAGCTCTTTTATCTCATAATAAGCGACATTTTTAGTCTGCATGTTAGCGTTTGCAACATCTGAATCCGAAGACGGAGCAAGAAAAGTTTTAAATATCATAATCACTACGATAGAAAAAACCGCAAAAACAAGCAGCGGATTTTTATTGAAAAAATTGTTATTTTGCGGAGGTTGATTATTATTGTTATTTTGTCCCATTTTTCACCTTTTATAAACTAATGTACGCCATTCATCTTTAATAAACTCATCAATAAGCATCAAAGAGTTATATTCGGATTTAATGCGTTTCGTATATTTATCTAAAATTCCCGAAAGTATTAA
Source organism: Campylobacteraceae bacterium (assembly GCA_031270285.1). Classification (GTDB taxonomy): domain Bacteria; phylum Campylobacterota; class Campylobacteria; order Campylobacterales; family Campylobacteraceae; genus JAIRKW01. The sequence continues at coordinate 1,435 of JAISXY010000073.1, read as the reverse complement.
AATACCATCATCAAAAAGCCTGTCCGTCAAATCCTTTTCAATCATCAAAAGTACATCGGCTACTATATTTGCGGCGATAATATCGTATTTTATATCGCTTGCTTGAACTTTTGCCTCTTTTGCCGACCCTACCCAAGCGTTTTTATATTTTACACCGTTTTTGGCAAAATTCTCTTTTGCCGCTTCCAAAGCTTGTTCGTCCGTATCGCAAATATCGGCAATAGCTCCAAGTTTGCTTGCCGCTATCGCTAAAATACCGCTTCCGGTACCCACATCAAGCATTCTGCTGCCAAGACCGACATATCTTTGCAGCATCAACAAGCATCCGTAAGTGCTTTCATGATGACCCGAACCAAACGCCAAAGCAGGGTCTATAATGACATTTATGAGAGACTCTTTTCCCTCTTCCCAGCTCGGACGCACATAGAGGGAGCCTGCCTGTATCGGTTCGACCGAATTTTGATATTTTTTTATCCAATCTTCGTTTTGTTTTTCTGTTATCACTGTTTCAACTTTTATACCAAGTTTTTTGGCATACTCTTTGATGCCAAATTCTATTATATCCAAAGGCTCTTCGCTTCTTATTATCAAACCCTCGCCGCTCTCCTCTATCGCATCCGAAAATTCAAGCAAAAAATCGCTGAAATACGAAAGATTAGATGACGGATAGACACAAAGTTCAAAATATTTTCCATACATTTTCATTAAAACCTATTAGTTATTTAAAAGGCTTTATTTTAACTAAAAATGCTTTGAATATACTTTATGTCAGAAGAGCAAAAGCAGAGGCAATATCAAGCGTGCCTTCATAATAAGCTTTGCCGACGATAACGCCCTCTATTTTTTTGGTTTCCAGCAGCGCCTCTATATCGCTTATATCTTTTACGCCGCCGCTTGCTATGGTGGGAAGTTTGGAAGCGTTTGCGATTTCCAGCGTAAATTCAACATTTACGCCCGAGAGCATGCCGTCTCTGCCGACATCGGTGCAGATGATGGCGCTAACCCCGACATCGGCAAATTTTTGCGCTAAAACAGACGCTTTGATATTTGAAGTCTGCGCCCATCCTTCGACTGCCACAAACCCGTCAATTGCGTCAATTCCTACAACGATGGGGTATTTTTTGCTCATCTCTTCAACAAATTTTGGATTTTTCAGAGCGATTGAGCCTAAAATTACTCTATCAATACCCATATCGATATATTTTTTTATGCTCTCTTCATCTCTTATGCCGCCGCCAAGCTCTATCTTCAAAGCGGTTTTATCTCTGATTTTTTTTATGACTTCCAAGTTTTTAGGCTCACCTGCAAACGCACCGTTCAAATCCACAAGATGCAGCCATTTTGCTCCTGCTTTTTCAAATTCGCCTGCCAGCTCCCATGGAGCATGGGAGTAAATTTTCGCACTTTGCATCAAGCCTTTACTGAGCCTTACGGC
>JAISXY010000030.1 GCA_031270285.1 Campylobacteraceae bacterium | reverse complement strand
GATATCGCTACCACCAGATTTTGAGTCTGGCGTGTCTACCAATTTCACCACTCAGGCATTAAAAATAGAAATGAAAATATATAAAAAAAAAGCTTAAGAACAGATTGTTCTTAAGCTTTTTTGTGAAGATTAAAAAGCTAAATTATTTAGATTTAGCTACGCTCTCTTTTAGTTTTTTGCCGACTTTAAATTTAACGGCTTTGGTTGATGGAACATTGACGATTTTAGTAGTACCTGGCACTCTAGCTTTTCTTGCAGCGCGTGTAGTTGTACTGAAAGTTCCAAATCCGATAAAGCTTACGCTCTCACCTTTTGTAAGTGCGTTTTTAATAACTTCAAGAGCAGCGTCAACTGCCTTTTGAGTATCTTTCTTTGAAAGACCCGCTTTCTCAGAAACAGCCTGAATAAACTCAACTTTGCTCATTTTTCATCCTTAAAAAAAGAAATATGGGTCATTGTACAATTTTTTTTTGTAAAAGACAATATTTTTTTGTCTTTTTTTTGATAAAAACACGAAAAAATGGATATAAAACGCACATTGTAACCGTTTTTTACTAATTTAATCAGACATTTAAAAGAAAATTATACGCAAAAACATTTTTTTATTTGAGGTAAAATTTATATAAAATTTGGTTATAAAGCAAAGTTGGGTATAATTCCGCCATTAAAAATATAACATTAAAGGATATAGCATTTTAAAAGAGGTATTTTTAATTATCTGCATTGCCATTTTAGTCTTTTTAGGAATAGCCACTATTGATCCGAGCGCTTTATTCGTTGGTTCATATGGTACGGCAATAGGCATTTGGAATAGAGAAATATTTGGATTTTTTGCATACGTTTATCCATTTTTATTGATTATGCCTGTCTATCTGTTTTATAAATATCCCGAAATAAATATGCGAAAAACAGAAGTTTTTTTGGCAATTGTGCTGCTGTTTTTTGCGATTTTAATGCTTCAAGCGTCTATTTTATCAACTCAAATCTACATGGGACATTTGGGTTATTCTATCATCAGCGCTCTTAGTTTTTTTATCGGTACATTCGGCGTTTGGATATTTATTATAGCCGTTACAATACTTTCATTCAGCGTGATATTCAGTTTTGAACTTGGAAATGCGATACTGTTTATAAAGAGTATCTTTAATAAAACAGTTGATAAATTTGCTAAAATTTTTAAAGAGAAGCAAGAGATAGATGATAATCTATTTTTTGAAGATAAAAGTCTTGATGCGCTTGATGATCCGTCTTTTTTTAGAAAATCTTCCAAAAAAGTAGAGATCAAAAGAGAAGAGAGTGCAAACAGGGGGGGCAAAAGAGGTGAAGACGAAAATATAAATGCTTCCAAAGCGCCGTTTACCATAAAAGAAGTTGACGAGTATGAGAGCGAACATATACATGGCGTTGAGATATTGAATGAATTAGCTGAAAATAGAAAACTGTTATCGCAGATAGAGCTTGGCAGTACGCCGAAACCAAAAGATTATCGTCTGCCTCAAATAAGCTTTTTATCAGACCCGCCAAAGCGTACGTCGCATATTAACGAAAGTGAGATAGATAGAAAAATATCCGACCTTTTGGAGAAGTTAAGACGTTTCAGGATTGACGGCGATGTTGTCAGAACTTATGCGGGACCTGTAGTTACTACATTTGAATTTAAACCCGCTCCGCATATCAAAGTATCCAAGATATTGACGCTTCAAGATGATTTGGCGATGGCGTTAATGGCGCAGACTATTAGATTGCAGGCTCCGATACCGGGCAAAGATGTTATAGGCATAGAAATACCAAACAAACACATAGAAACCATATATCTAAAAGAGGTATTGGAGAGCGATATATTTAAAAAATCATCTTCTCTGCTTACTATTGCGCTTGGAAAAGATATAGTCGGCAACCCTTTTGTTACGGATCTTAAAAAACTGCCGCACCTTTTGATAGCGGGAACTACGGGAAGCGGCAAGAGTGTGGGTATTAATGCGATGCTTATATCGCTCTTATATAAAAATTCACCCGATACGCTTCGCCTTTTGATGATAGATCCTAAAATGCTTGAGTTTTCCATATATAATGATATACCGCACCTTCTAACGCCTGTTATTACAAATTCAAAGCAGGCTATTATCGCACTCTCCAATATGGTAGTTGAAATGGAGAGACGATATAAGATAATGAGCCATTCAAAAACCAAAAATATAGAAAGCTATAATGAAAAGATAAAAGACGAGGGCGGCGAAGTAATGCCTTATATAGTAGTTATTATTGACGAATTGGCTGACCTCATGATGACGAGCGGCAAAGATGTTGAGATTTATATAGCAAGACTTGCTCAAATGTCAAGAGCGGCAGGCATTCATTTGATAGTTGCTACGCAGCGCCCGTCCGTTGATGTGGTAACGGGCATTATCAAAGCAAATCTCCCTTCCCGCATAAGCTATAAAGTCGGACAAAGGATAGACAGTAAAGTCATACTTGATACTCAAGGCGCAGAATCGCTTTTAGGGCGCGGAGATATGCTTTTTACGCCTCCGGGCATGAGCGGCGTTATAAGACTTCATGCGCCTTATACAAGCGAGCAGGAGATAGAGCGTATAGTGGAGTATTTGAAAACTCAACGCCATGTGAATTATGACGAAAGTTTTTTGAAAGATAGCAGTGAAAACGGCGGTTTGTACAGTGTCGGCGAATATGCTGATAGTGATGAGATAGACGAGCTGTTTGAAGATGCGAAACGAATAGTTTTAACAGAACAAAAAACTTCTATCAGCTATATACAAAGACGGTTACAAATAGGCTATAACCGCGCTGCAAGAATTGTAGAGCAGCTTGAAAAATTAGGTATTTTAACTCCGCCAAACAATAAAGGGCAGAGAGATATTATAGTTTAAAAAGCAAAAAATCTTAATAATATGTCAGTGTTGTTAAATTAGTTTTAATAAACTACTGTCTAAAAAGATTGATTGGATAAAATTTAATTTTACATATTTTTATCTTTAATAAGGGATTACTATGAATAATTTTTTGAAAGAGTATAAAGCGCTTGAGGAGCAAAGAGCAAAAGAGGGTATTCCGCCGCTTCCTTTGAATGTAAAACAGACTTCAGAAATTGTTGCGTTGTTGAAAAACGATGACAAAGACGGTAAGTTTTTGCTGGAACTTTTGGAAAACAGAGTATCTCCCGGAGTTGATGAAGCGGCGTATGTGAAAGCTGCGTATTTGGGCGAGATACTGCATGATAATGCAAAATGTACTTTCATCTCAAAGCTTCATGCGATAAAGATATTGGGGACTATGCTCGGAGGTTATAATGTAGAGCCGCTGCTAAAAGCTCTTTTAGATAAAGATGAAAGTATAGCGCGCGCCGCAAGCAATGAGCTTAAGCATATTGTATTAGTTTATGATGCGTTTTGGACAATAGAAAAACTCTCAAAAACAAATAAATTTGCCAAAGATGTTTTGGTCTCTTGGGCAAATGCCGAGTGGTTTACATCTAAAAAGCCGCTTCCGAAAAATATAAAACTTGCGGTTTTAAAAGTGAGCGGAGAGACAAATACGGACGATCTGAGTCCCGCAAGCGAAGCTTTTACGAGAAGCGATATTCCTCTGCATGCAAATGCGATGCTAAATAAAAAGATGCCCGAAGCATTAAAGATAATAAAAGAGTTGCAAGAAGATGGTCATGAGGTTGCTTATGTGGGCGATGTCGTAGGAACGGGAAGCAGCAGAAAATCAGGCATCAACTCTATACAGTGGCACATAGGAAAAGATATACCTTTTGTGCCGAATAAAAGAACGGGCGGCGTGATACTTGGAAGTACCATTGCGCCGATATTTTTCAATACCGCAGAAGACAGCGGAGCATTGCCAATAGAGGTAAATGTGGACAGTCTGAAAACGGGCGATATTATTGAAGTGCTGCCGTATGAGGGTAAGCTTTTAAAAGATTCGGAAGTTATCGGAACTTTCAAGTTAGAGCCAAATACGATTATAGACGAGTATCAAGCAGGCGGCAGAATACCGCTCATCATAGGACGGGGACTAACGGCTAAAGCAAGAGCGGCTTTAGGTTTGGAGGCGGAAGATATATTTATAAAACCGCTTCAGCCTAAAAACGACAAAACAAAAGGTTACACTCAAGCGCAAAAGATAGTAGGGCAGGCATGTAACATGGAAGGCGTGAGAGCAGGAATGTACATAGAGCCGCTTACGCTTACCGTAGGTTCTCAAGATACTACGGGTCCCATGACAAGAGATGAGATAAAAGAGTTGTCTGCTCTTGGATTCGGCGCTGATTTTGTACTGCAAAGTTTTTGCCATACCGCCGCTTATCCGAAACCAAGCGATGTAACGCTTCACCGCACGCTTCCTGATTTTATCACTGTGCGAAAAGGTGTCAGTTTGAAAGCGGGAGATGGTGTAATACACTCATGGCTAAACAGAATGGTACTTCCGGACACCGTAGGCACAGGCGGAGACAGTCATACAAGATTTCCTATCGGCATCTCTTTTCCTGCAGGCTCGGGACTTGTGGCATTTGCGGCGGTTACGGGATTTATGCCTTTAAATATGCCCGAATCCGTACTTGTAAGATTTAAAGGCAAACTTCAACAAGGCATAACGCTTAGAGATTTGGTAAATGCCATTCCCTACTATGCGATAAAACAGGGACTCCTTACCGTTCCTAAAAAAAATAAGAAAAATATATTTGCAGGGAAGATTTTAGAGATAGAGGGCTTAAGCGACATGAAAGTTGAGCAGGCGTTTGAATTATCGGACGCATCTGCCGAGAGAAGCGCAGCGGCTTGCTGTGTGGATTTAGACAAAGAGCCTGTCATGGAGTATCTAAACTCAAATATAACTCTGATAGAGTCAATGATAAAAGCAGGATACAATGATGTCCGAACTCTGCAAAGAAGAGCCGATAAGATGAGAGAGTGGTTGAAAAATCCTGTTTTACTTAAAGCCGATAAAAATGCCGAGTATGCCGCTGTGATAGAGATTGATTTAAATGAGATAAAAGAGCCGATATTGGCCTGTCCGAACGACCCTGATGATGTGGCGACATTAAGTGAGATTTTGACTGATGAAAATAGAGAAAAAAAGATAGACGAAGTTTTTGTAGGAAGCTGTATGACAAATATAGGACACTACAGAGCTTTAGGCGAGATACTGAAAAACGAAGGGCAGACTCCTGCCACACTCTGGATAGCTCCTCCGACAAAAATGGACAAAGCGCAATTGACGCAGGAGGGTTATTACGCTCTTTTTGGTGCGGCGGGTGCTAGGATAGAAATCCCCGGATGCAGCCTTTGCATGGGAAATCAAGCCAGAGTAAAAGATAAAGCTGTGGTTTTTTCAACCTCTACGAGAAATTTTGATAACAGAATGGGCGTCGGGGCAAAAGTCTATCTTGGAAGCGCAGAACTTGCCGCTGTTTGCGCTATTTTGGGAAGATTGCCGAGTGTGGAAGAGTATTTGAGTATCGTTCCCAAAAAATTATCGGGCAAAGAGAGCAGCATCTACAAATACCTGAATTTCAACCTCATCAACGAGTACGAATTGACAAATTGATAAATTGACCTTTTGCGTTTTTTACGTGAAAGGTCAAACTCCAAAAAAATTTTGTAAAATAACCTTATAAAACCAAAGTAAGATAGACATGAATTGTGAATATTTCGGAAAATGCGGTAGTTGTACGCTTTATGATTTGAGTTATGAAGAGCAAAAAAAGTTCAAGTCGGATTACATAAAAGAGACATTTGATACTTTTGGAGTGCGGGAGTTTGAGTGGCGCTCTTCTAAAAAAAGCCATTATCGTTCGCGCGCGGAGTTTATGATTTATCATGAAGGGGATAACATATCTTACGCTATGCACAGGCTGGATAAAAACGGCAAACTTCCCATAATAAACTGTCCGAAAACAGATGAGAAAATATATGAATTGATGCCAAAACTGCTTGCATACATGGAAAAAAGGGAGATTTTGAGGAAAAATCTTTTTGGTATCGAGTTTTTAAGCTCCAAAGATGAGATACTTGCCGCTCTGCTTTATCACAAAAAACTTGAATATCTCTGGGAGAGTGAGGCGAAAGAGTGCGCTAAAGAGTTTCGTATCAAATTAATAGGCAGAAGCAAAAATGTAAAAACATCATTAAGCGATGATTTTGTGCGGGAATATCTTGATGTAAAAGAGAAAAGATATTTTTACAACATACATGAAGGCTCTTTTTCGCAGCCAAACAGAGGCGTAAACGAGCAGATGATAGAGTGGATAACAGATAGGATTTCGGATACAAAAAAGGTTGATTTGCTTGAACTTTACTGTGGACACGGTAACTTTACGATACCGCTCTCATCGCTGTTTGTGAATGTTTTAGCGACGGAAATTTCAAAAAGCTCCATCTATGCGGCAAAACAAAATGCAACATTGAATGCGGCGCAAAATATCAGCTTTGTAAGGCTCTCGGCGGAAGAGCTGACCCAAGCGATTAGAGGTGAAAGAGAGTTTAAAAGACTGAAAGATATAGAACTTTTGTCATATAATTTTACGCATGTACTGGTTGACCCTCCGCGTGCAGGATTGGACGAGGTTTCAAGAGAGTTTGTGAAAAAATTTCAATATATTGTTTATATCTCATGCAGCCCCAAGACGCTTGAGCGCGACTTAAGAGAACTTATTAAAACGCACAAAATCGCTCATTTTGCGCTGTTTGACCAGTTTCCATATACTCAACATATCGAAAGCGGAGTGATTTTGGAGAATTTCTGATATAATTTAGAATCATAAATGGAGTGTTATTATAAAAAAGAATTTACGCAGTTTTTCTTGGTTTATCTCTTTGTTGTTGAGCATTATCTCAAATTTGCTTTTTTTCACCCCGATCGTTTATTATATTTTAAAGGTGCGGCATGAAGAGAGCGACAAGATAGAGTTTACAAGTTTTATCCTTAGCTATGATATATTTTGGATACAAGCTGCTGCCGTTACAATCGCTTTTGTTGCATTTTTATCTGCCGTTCCAAGCCTTTTAAAAGAGAGAGAGTACCGCGCGATAATCCCGCTTTTTATATCATTTGTAGTTATAGGACTTTATCTATTGGGACATGGAAGAATATCTGCGTTTTTGTTCTTGTAAATATAAACAAAAGCGAGGTTATGATATAATCCGCAATTATTTTTTTTAAATGGAGTATAACATGGAAGAGCGAAAACATTCAGGACTCGGAATCGCATCATTTATCATGAGCATTTTAAGCATAATTTGTATTTTTACTTTACTTGTTGTAGCAGGCACAATAGAGGTTTCAACTCCTGGTGGTATGGACGAAAATTCAGTAGAAGCTGTGATAATAGGAGCATGCTATTTTCTTTTTGTGGGATTTTCTATTATTGGTATTGGACTTGGCATAGCCGGACTTTTTTCAAAAGAGAGAAAAAAGTTATTTGCCATTTTGGGATTGATATTTTCATCAGCTATACTTTTTATCTCCATAACAGTAATGGTAATAGGATTGCAAATGGTAAGTGGCAATTACAATTATTAAAAATTATAAAAAATGATACCTCTACAAAACATTTTAGAAGCAAAAAAACGAATATCGGGTGTTGTAAATAAAACACAATTTGCGTACGCACCGGCATTAAGCCAGATAAGCGGCGCTGAAGTTTATATAAAAAAAGAGAATCTCCAGCTAACCGGAGCATTCAAAATCAGAGGCGCATACAATAAAATAGCCACCCTAGACGAAGATGAAAGAGGCAGAGGCGTTATAGCTGCGAGTGCGGGAAATCATGCGCAAGGCGTTGCGTACAGCGCAAGAGAGTTTGATGTCAAAGCCGTTATAGTTATGCCCGAAGCCACTCCTCTTTTAAAAGTGATAGGCACCAAATCTTTAGGCGCTGAAGTTATCTTACATGGAGACAATTTTGACGAAGCGTTTGCGTTTGCGATAGATTATGCCAAAGAACACAATCTTACATTTATCCATCCTTTTGAAGACAGCGAAGTGATGGCAGGACAGGGAACCATAGCGCTTGAAATGATAGACGACATAAGCTCGCTTGACGTTGTAGTCGTACCCATAGGCGGCGGCGGACTTATAAGCGGCGTGGCATCTGCCATAAAGCAGATTGATTCTAATATAAGAGTCATAGGAGTAGGAGCAAAAGGCGCTCCCGCTTTGTGTAACTCCTTTCAAGCCAAAAAGTGTATCAACTCAAAAAGCGTGCGGACGATAGCCGACGGTATCGCGGTAAGAGATGTAAGCTCTTATGCCCTAAATACTATGCTTGAGTGTGTTGATGAGGTTGTTCTTGTAGATGATGAAGAGATAGCTTCGGCGATACTATTTTTACTGGAGCGTCAAAAACTTGTGGTTGAAGGTGCTGGAGCTGCGGGAGTAGCCGCCATCATGCATCAAAAATTTTCGTTTTTTCCAAAAGATAAGATAGGCACGATTTTGAGCGGCGGCAATATAGACGTTCAAATGCTCTCGGTCATCATAGAAAAAGGTCTTGTCAAATCCGCAAGAAAAATGACTTTGATGATAACGCTCATAGATAAACCTGGAGCTCTCATGAGGCTTACCGATATATTTAAAGAGGTCAATGCAAATATAGTCAAGATAGATTATGACAGGGTTTCTACTACGCTTGAGTTTGGCGATGCAAATATAACCATAACTTTAGAGACAAAAGGCAAAGACCATCAGGAGAGTATCCGTAAGAAGCTAACCGAAGCAAAATACGGCTTTAAAGAGATACTGTAAGGGTTTGACACGGCAGTTTGTTCATGCATTATAAATCTGCATATCTTTGCTTATTTAGGCGTAATAGTGTTTTTACAAATATTTCTCAGTGATTTTTTTGCAGTAATCCCAAATCGCCTGTTCATTTTCGGGTGAATAATATTTGTCGCATGTTTTAGCTATCTTTTTATTTGCAAAATATTTTCCGCTTACATTTTCCAAATCCGACGAAGTTGCCACATAGATACTCGTTTGTGCTCCGCATGAGGGTTTAACCATAACAGGCGATGCCAATTTGGATAATAGATTGTATATGAAGCCTTTGTCACTGCGTTGCCAGATATTGGTTGCAACCGCACCCGGATGTACCGAATTTACGGTTATGTTTGTGATCCCTTTCTTTTGAAGCAGGCTTGATAGATGACGCGTTATCCAAATGAGATATAGTTTAGACAGCCCGTACGCTTTTACGGGCGCATAGTTTTTCTCCAACTGCAAATCGCCAAAATCAGGCTTTCCGCTCCATTCATGTAATTTGGAAGAGACATTGACAACCCGCGCGGCGGGACTTTTTGCTAAAATATCCAGCAACAGTTCCGTCAAAAGAAACGGAGCAAACAGATTGAGCGCCATTGTCTTTTCAAAACCGCTTTTTGTCGTTTCTCTTACTTTGCCAAAACACGATCCTGCATTGTTTATCAGCACATCCAAACGGTCATATTTTTTCTTAAAATCGTCCGCCATTCGTTTTATATCTTGAAACGAAAGCAAATCGGCTATTATTATGTCAATATTGTTATTGCCTGTTTCGGATTTGATTTCTTCGCATACTGCTTGCGCTTTTGTTTCATTTCGTCCGTGTAATATGAGGGTATGTCCCTGTTTTGCCAATGCTTTTGCACTCTCTTTTCCGATACCGTCGGTAGCTCCTGTTATTAAAATGATTTTATTCTTCATGGTATCCTCCTCTTTTAGCCATCAGTGTATCTGCAAAGCGTTTACATACTCTCTATCATGTAACTGTTTTTTAGCTGTTCGTAAGATGAGGCAAGCTCTTCTCTTGTCTCATCTGCTAACGTTTCGCCGTTTTGTATGCGTTCCGTGATGAAAACGTCAAGTTCGTTCAGTATCTCAAATAATTGCGTTTCAGTGTTTTTAGCGCCGTTTTTCATACCTATCATTGTTTCAAAAAAGACAAGTCTTCTTATCATGTCGGAGAGTTTTTCAAGAGCTTCGGAGATATTTACCTCTTCTAAAAGGACAAATTTAACATCATCTTTTTTGCTCTCTATATCAATCCTTATAGAACGGATTTTATCCTGCACCAAGCTTGCGAAATTCGCATACAAGCGCGGCGGCTGTACCGCATTATCTTCATCGGTATCCAATTTGTCCGTGATGCGGTTTATCTGTTTTATCATGACAACAATAACTATCGCCGCTATGACGATAGCTCCAAGAAGCTGTGCACTCATTTGATTTCCTTTTTTCGTTTTTGCCAAAAAGTATCTGTGATTACAAAAATCAACGAAAGCCAGATTAGTGCAAATGTTACTACTCTGCTTGTTGATAAAGGCTCATTATATACGAGTATGGCTAAAGAAAAAGTTATAGTCGGACTCAAATACTGGATAAATCCTATAGTACCGAGTTTTATCCTTGAAGCGGCTCCCGTAAATAGCAGCAGCGGTATAACAGTAACCGGACCTGATAGCATGATAATCCATGAGAAGCTGTCAAAAGAGAAGCCAAGAGTATGCGAAGAGCCAAGATAGATAAGATAAAGTATTGCCAAAGGTGCGATGAGCAGCGTTTCTATAAACAGTCCGGTAAACGAATTGACTCTTATCATTTTTCTGATAAGTCCGTAAAATCCGAAACTAAAAGCAAGAAAAAGTGCGATATAAGGCATACTGCCCATTTTAACTATCTCAATCGCAATAGCAAAAAAGGCTATAGCTATAGCGATTTTTTCCAGCAAACTCGTCTTTTCTTTCAAAAAAAGTATGCCGAGTACGATATTTACAAGCGGATTTATGAAGTATCCAAGACTTGCTTCTGTTATCATGTTATTTGCTACGGCGTATATATAAGCAAGCCAGTTGAGCGTTATCAAAAGCCCCGTAATAAACAGCAAAAAAACCGTAAGCGGCAGCTTGAACAACTCTTTTATCTCGGTAAATCCTCTTGAAAAAAACAGTAATATAGACAGAAAAAATACCGACCAGACGATACGATGGCAGAGCATTTCCAAAGGCGGTATGTGATCTACAAGTTTAAAATATACGGGAAATACGCCCCAAAGGACAAATGCGCCCAAAGCGCAGATAATGCCTGTTTGCTGCTGTGAAAATGAATTTGGCAAGTTTAACTCTTTTTTGGACGCAATTGTAGTTTTTTAGATGTTAAAAGAAGCTTATAAGTACTCTTTCAATATAATCAATGATTTAAATGTTTTTTATCATTAAGGATTAAAATGAAAGCGTGGAGCAGGGATACATGGAGAGATAAGCCGATAAAACAGCAGCCTATTTATCCCAACATTGAAAAACTAAATAAAGTTGAATCAGAATTAAAAAAAGTGCCGCCGCTTGTTTTTGCGGGCGAGGTTAGAAATCTTACTAAAAGTTTGGCTGAAGTTACAAAAGGGAAGGCATTTTTGCTGCAAGGCGGGGATTGTGCTGAAAGTTTTGCAGAGTTTGGTGCGGTAAATATAAGAGATATGTTTAAAGTTATCTTGCAAATGGCTGTCGTTTTGACCTTTGCAGGAGGCTGCCCTATAGTCAAAGTAGGCCGCATGGGAGGGCAGTTTGCAAAACCGCGCTCAAGCGATTATGAAGAGATTGAGGGCGTAAAACTGCCGAGTTACCGCGGCGATATCATAAATGACATAGCATTTGACGCCAAAGGCAGAACGCCGGAACCGAAAAGAATGCTAAAGGCTTACAATCAGTCAGCCGCTACCATGAATCTTTTGCGGGCGTTTGCAAGAGGCGGTTTGGCGGATTTGCATGAGGTGCATAAGTGGAATTTAGGCTTCATGAAAAACAGCAGACTTGGCGAAAAGTATGAGAAATTAGCCGAACAGATTACGCAGACGCTCAATTTCATGGAAGCTTGCGGTATTACTTCGCAAAATACTCCTATGCTCCATGAGACCGAGATTTACACATCTCATGAAGCGCTGCTTTTAAACTATGAAGAGGCTTTAACGCGTCAGGACAGCTTGACCGGCGACTGGTATGACTGTTCGGCACATCTTTTGTGGATAGGCGACAGGACAAGAGATGTTGATGGCGCTCATGTAGAGTTTTTGCGCGGCGTACACAATCCCATAGGCATAAAAGCAGGACCCAAAACCAAAACGGATGAACTTCTTCATGTGATAGACAGACTAAATCCGGACAATAACGCAGGCAGGATAAATATCATCGTACGAATGGGACATGACAAGATAGGAGAACTCTTCCCGCCGCTTTTAAGAGCTTTGAAAAGCGAGGGCAAAGAGATACTTTGGAGTATAGATCCCATGCACGGCAATACCGTTAAAACTTCAAACAACTATAAAACAAGAGTGTTTGACAGCATACTGTCCGAAGTGAACAGCTTTTTTGAGATACATAAAAGTGAAGGCACATACGCAGGCGGCGTTCATCTTGAGATGACGGGACAAAATGTAACGGAGTGCGTAGGCGGCGCAAAAGCGATAACAGAAGAGGGATTGGAGAGCAGATATGAGACTATGTGCGACCCAAGACTAAATGCCGATCAGGCGCTGGAGTTAGCGTTTTTATTGGCGGATAATCTGAAAAAGACGAGCAGAAAGTAGAATAAACTTCTCATGATGATTATTTATCAAAAATGGTTTTCTATTGTTTTTTCAAGGAAACATTTTGTTTGGCATATACGCTTCGCATGGGAAACATTTCGGCAAGTCGAAATGTTTCCTTGAAAGCGCATTTTAAAAACCCTGCAATATTAAAACAAGCTAAAGCGCAAAACACCTTAAAAACCCACCAAACCCACAAAAAAATTAACATTAAAAACAAAAATCCTCAAAATAAAGTAAACTTTAAAACCATTTTTAGCTATGATTTTATCAATTCGTTTTCATGAATGAAATTTAAATCAAAGGAGTTCTTGTGTCAGCCTCATTAACTAATTTAGGTGCTTTAGCTTCGTTGAAATTTAAGGCATTCTTTCTCTTTTTTGGTTTTGCCTTAATCTATTGCGGAGGCGGTGAAATCGGGGACGGCGGCGATGACGGTCTTGATATCTCGGCTATTGCCGCTGGTTACCAGCATTCACTTGCCTTAACAAACGACGGTAAAGTTTACGCGACGGGAGGAAACTACCGTGGTCAGCTTGGTTTGAATGATAGCGGAAGAGGAACTAATCGCTCTAACTTTACCAAAGTAGAGTTTTAATTTTACTTCAAAAAGATTAACTTTTTGGGAAATTTGACTGAATAGGAGTTGAGAGTACGAAGGCGGGATAAATCCCGCCTTTTTTGTTTTTTTCGTCATTCACACTTTCATTATGTCATTCCCGCTCCCTCCTATGTCATTCCCGTGAAAACGGGAATCCAAAAGCGCATTTTAAAAATCTTGCAATATTCAAATAAGGTAAAGCGCATAAAACTAAAACCTTTTACTGCTTTGTTGCTTTTTCATGAAAACATTTTTTATTGTTTCTTTTTGGATACCCGCCTCCGCGGGTATGACGTAGAGTGGGTGTGTCATTCCCGCTCCCTCCTATGTCATTCCCGCGACCGAACGACAAGCTTACGAAGTAAGCGCATATCGTGAGGGATGGCGGGAATCCAAAAAGAATTAAGGAAGCGGTACAATTTCCGTCATTGCGAGATACCGAAGGTATCGTGGCAATCCATCAGTGAGAAGTACTCCATATATTTAAAACTTTGAATATTAAATTGTAAATCCTTACATCCAAATGCTAACTTTTTTAAAATAGTAAAAATGTAAGTATCTTACTGGATTGCTTCGTCATGCTTCGCACTTCTCGCAATGACGGAAAGAGGATGGATTGCTTCGTCGTAAACTCCTCGCAATGACGGAAGATGTGGATACCCGCCATTCCTCGCAAATATCGTTTTTTGCAAAAACGATTACGCTCACACAGGTATGACGGAGAGGGCGCGAGTATGACAAAAAGGAGGTATGGATATGACAAATGGGGGATATGGGTATGACGAAAAAGGGGTATGTCATTCCCTCATAATAGACAGTCCAAAATGACACAACCTTCCCATGTCCTTTTATGTCTTTCCATTTCTCCCTCTGTCATTGCGAGACGATGAAATCGGCGTGGCAATCCATCTTCTCATGACGACTATTTATCAAAATCATTTTTCTATGAGAATATTTTTTTATATGTTTTTTTCAAGGAAACATTTCAGCAAGCTGAAAGCGCTTCGCTTGTTTTCAAGGAAACATTTTGCTTTGGCAAAAGCGCTTCGCTTGTTTTGGATACCCGACTACTCGGGTATGACAAAAGGGACAGGTATGATGGAAAGGGGGCGTGGTTATGACAGAGAGGGCGGGTATGACAGAGGGCATGGGTATGACAAAAAAAGGTTGGACACCCATTTTCAACACAAATTTACTTTACTTTTCCGCCTGATATCCATGCTTTTTTGTAATACTCTTCGTTGATAGAGCTTACAATGACGCCTTTTGAGGTGCTTGCATGTACAAATTTATTGTTTTTCAAGTATATGCCGACATGATTTGGGGTCTTTTTATCTCCCTTGTCTGTTCTGAAAAAGACCAAATCCCCTTCGCTTAACTTTGAGCTGTCTGTTTTTACAATATCTTTTTTAAAAATATCGGCCGCCGAACGATTTAAAGTTTTTTTATAGACATCTTTATATACGGCATTTACAAAACCCGAACAATCAACGCCTTTTTTGGAATTTCCGCCCATTTTATGGGGAGTTCCGAGCCATTTTGAAGCCGTATCGTATAATTTTAGATTGTCTTTTTCTGTGATTTTCAGACTGAATTGACGGGACAAATAGTCGTATCCGTCGGAATTGGCAGCGGCAATATTTTTTGTTCCACATCCAATAAAAAGAGAGATAAAAACGGCGGAACATAGAAAAAAATTTCTCATCAAATCCTCTTATGAGATATTAAATGCCGCCAATATACCATAAAAACTTATAAAATTATCTTTTGCGATTTGCGCAGATTTGACAAAATATATGATTTACATGATTTTTGATAGAATATTGCAATATTTTAAAACACAATGGACATTCATGAAGAAAATCGCTTTTATAATTTTATTTCTAACGGGTCTGTTTTTTGCGGGATGTTATTATTATGATGACTATGACGACACTCCTCAACGCTTAAGCTATTCGGGCGATATTTACGACTGCTCTTTTAGAAGAGAGAGTTGTGTGGATAGCCGTTACTGCGTCGTGAAAACGGCGTATTATGATATTGGCGAGATAGAGTGCTACAAAAGCCGTCACAAAAATGGCTACGACTATTTAAATTTTTACGGCACGCTTTCAAGCTGCTATTTTAATGGCGATAGTTGCGAGTACAGCCAATACTGCCAAATAAAAGGATATGACAGAATAGAGTGCCAGCGATAGCAATACAAATTAACGGCGGCGAAAATTTGTCTTTAGAGACAAATTTGCGCTTTCGTTTGATTTATATTGCCGCTATCTTTATTTGCGATATTTTCTTTCAACAAAAGAGGCTATGCGTTTTATACCATCAATTATACTTTTTTCATCTGTCGCATATGAAAATCTAAAATATCCGTCCATGCCAAAGCCAATGCCCGGTACTACGGCTACTCCCGCATCTTCAAGCAACTCTTTACAAAACTTCATGGAGTCAGATGAGAGCTCTTTGACATTTACAAATATATAAAACGCCCCGCTTGGAACTACGGCGGATACGCCTTTGATGGCATTTAGAGCATTTACCGCCAAATCCCTGCGCTTTTCAAAAGTTTTTCGCATGAACTCTATATCTTTGTCTATCGTACCGTCAAGTGCGGGAATAGCGGCTTTTTGTATGATAGAAGTGATGTTGGACACGCTTTGGCTTTGGAGTTTTTTGACGGCATTTATTATCTCAACATTTGGCGTTGCAAGATAGCCAAATCTCCAGCCTGTCATTGCCGCTGATTTGCTAAGTCCGTTTATGGTTATCGTTCGCTTGTATGCATCTTCGCTAAGGCTTGCAAATGAGGTAAATTTGGCATCTCCAAAAAGAAGTTTTTCGTAAATTTCATCCGCAACAACCAATATATTGGTTCCCTTCAGCACATCTGCCAAAGCTTCAAGCTCCTCTTTTGTGTAAACAGAACCTGTGGGATTTGACGGATTGTTCAAAATAAAAACTTTAGTTTTGGGCGTAATGGCCTCTTTTAACTGCTTTGGCGTTATTTTAAAATCCGTACGGTCATCAGTAGGTAAAAACACACTTTTGCCGCCGCAATATCCTATAACTTCAGGATATGTAACCCAATAAGGCGATGGTATAATTGCCTCGTCGCCCTCATCTACAATCGCTTGAAAAAGCGAGAACAAAGAGTGTTTAGCGCCTACATTTATAACAATATCGTTTGGTTTATAGTTAAGGGCATTATCCCGCAAAAGCTTTTCGCTCACAGCTTTTAAAACCTCCGCCGTTCCGGCGACTGCGGTATATTTTGAAAATCCGTCTTCTATCGCATGAACGGCAGCATTTTTGACGGCTTCAGGCGTATCAAAGTCAGGCTCTCCCGCTGAAAAACTTAAAATATCTTTTCCGCTTGCTTTCAACTCTTTTGCAAGTGAAGAGATCGCTACAGTGATTGATTCGGATAAGTGTAAAACCCGTTGTGATAACATATTCTTAAACCCTTTGAAAAAATATTCGGTGATTATAACCAAAAACACCTTTGTAAGTAAATGATTTTCGGCTCTATTTTAAAATATATTCTATTTTTTATTCGGAATGCTTGCTGACCGTTTTTAAGTAACCGTTGTCGTTAAGCAGCAAATAAAGTTCCCCTAAAATATGCTTTTTTGATTTCTCGTCTATCAATTCGGACTCTTCAATGCGGTCGTTCAAAATATCCTGAATCTCTCTTACATCATAATCCAAATCTTCCAAAATATCCAAAATACATTGTGATTCCAGTAGATTTTCTATCTCGTATCCATCGTTGTTTATCAGTATCGTAGCTTCGGTGGGATGCGTGAATAGGTTGTGTTTCATGCCCAAAACTTCCTGATATGCCCCGACTAAGAAAAATCCCAAAAAGTACTCTCTCTCTTCTAAATCCACATCATGCAAAAACAGAGGTTTATTTATATCAAATCCTATCTCGCCGTCAGAATCGCATGTGATATCCCACAAAGATGCCGAGCGGGTAGGGTGCTTGTCTAACATATCAAGCGGCATAACGGGAAAACTCTGCTCCAGCCCCCAATAATCAGGCAAGCTTTGAAAAATGGAGAAATTTACAAGGTATCGCTCCTGCACCTGCTCTTGGACATTGAGTATTTCGCTGTAATGCTTTTCGCCTAAAATATTAACCGCTTTTTTGATGATAAGATTGACCAAAACTTCGGTATTTGAACGGTCTTGCAAATCCACATATCCAAGATCGAAAAGCGTAAGCAAAGACTCCATGTGATCAATCGCATCATGCAGGTATTCCATCGCATTTTTTGCATTTATAGTCGCATACAGATAATGAAGCTCCTCTACAAGTTGAGGATTTGTCTTTTTAAACTCCAGTTTTTTCTCTGTGTACTCTTGGCTGAAAAGCTCCAATACAGGCGCTATAAGCACGGCGTGACTTGCGGCAACATATCTGCCTGATTCTATAAATATATCAGGCTCTATCTCGTTTTTCTTGTTTGCAATATCTTTCAAAAGATAGACAACGTCATTGGCATACTCTTGCAATGTATAGTTGCGCTGTTGGACATTTTCATACTGTGAATACTCTATGGCAAGTCCGCCTCCGAGATTTATCGCATGCAGGTTTTTTGCTCCCATTTTTTTAAGTTCGGCATATATGTTTCCGGCTTCTCTAAGAGCTTTTTTCATGGGAGCGATTTCGGATATTTGAGAACCTATATGAAAATGAATCATCGTAAATTGTTCCAAAAGACTCGCACTTTTCAACATCTTAACAGCTTGAATCAACTCTGTGGAAGTTAAGCCGAATTTGGAGTTTATACCGCCGCTTTTTGCCCAGATACCGGCACCCAAGCTGTGAAGTCTTATGCGCAGTCCGATTTTTGGTTTTGGGGCAAATCTCTCTTTGGCCGTTTCTATAATGCCTTCCAACTCGTTTAAACCCTCTATAGTCAAAGTTATATTGTGCCCCATCTCTGCGGCGATAAAACCAAGCCCTATCATCTCTCCGTCTTTAAAACCGTTTACCGTTATGGGAGAGCCGTTGTTATTGTGAGCCATAGCCAAAATGAGTTCCGCTTTACTGCCCGCTTCAATACCGTATTTATACTCTTTGCCTATTTCTACCATGTTTTTTACGAAATTGGGATATTGATTTACTTTCAGCGGATAGACGGCTTGGAATGAGCCTTGGTATTTTATCTCTTTTTGAGCCTGCTTGAAATTGCTGTATATGGAGTTTATCTGTTTTTTGATTAGATGCGGAAAACGCAGTATTAAAGGACCTCTTATGCCGTCGTCTCTAATCTTTCTGACTATATCTATTATCGCAGGTTGCGAACCGCTGTTAACGCATACTTTGCCGTTTTTGATGATAAAATCACCGTTTGCCCAAACTTTAATGCCATAATCTACCATTGAAACTCTCCCAATGATTTTATCTCTATATTGAAACTCTCTTTGTCTTCAAGGTTTTTAACCCATAATGTATTGCTTAAAAGCTCATTTTCGCCTATGCAGATGCAGTATTTGGCATTTGCTTTATCGGCATTTTTGAGGATATTTTTCAATCCCTTACCTTCAAATTCTATATTGACTTTTGTTTTCCGACGGAGTATCGTCGCTGCCCTAAATGCCAAATCCTGCCCCTCTTTTTCAAGAGTTCCTATATATATGCCGTCTCTTTTACTCTCATCTATCACAATTAATTCCAAAATCCTTTCAACTCCTATGGCAAAGCCTATCGCAGGGGTCGCTCTGCCGCCCAAAAACTCAACAAGCCTGTCATATCTGCCGCCGCCCGCAACGGAACTTTGCGCTCCTATATCCTCGCTTATAAACTCAAATGCCGTTTTTGAGTAATAATCAAGTCCGCGCACAAGTTTTGCATCTACTTCATAATTTATCCCGAATTTATCCAAGATGGACTTCAAATTTTCAAAATCATCCCTGCATTCATCACAAAGCTCATTTATTAAAAGCGGCGCTTTGTTTAAAAGATTTTGGCACTGATCGTTTTTGCAGTCAAGTACGCGTATGGGATTTATACTTTTTCGTCTTTTGCAATCCTCGCAAAGTCCATCAAGAGTATCCAAAAATTTTATAAGTTTGGTTTTGTAAGGCGGCATGCATTTATGACAGCCAAGAGAGTTTAACTTTAAAAGCGTTTTTATCTTAAAAAAATTCAATATTTCATTGAGCATCAAAATAACAGCCGCATCCTCTCTTACATCGCTTATGCCAAAACTCTCAACGCCGAACTGATGAAACTGCCTGAATCTTCCTTTTTGCGGTTTTTCATATCTAAACATTGCACCGTAATAAAAAAATCTTTTCACGCCGCCGGCTTTGTCCATTTTGTTTTGAATAAACGAACGGACGATTCCCGCCGTTCCCTCCGGTCTTAAGCAGACATCGTTGTTGCCTTTGTCTATAAACTGATACATCTCTTTACCGACTATATCGCTGCTCTCTCCAACGCTTCTTTTAAACAGAGCCGTCTCTTCCAAAATCGGCGTAGAGATAAACTCAAAACCGTAATTTTTAGCGATTCTTGAGCAGTTTTCTATAAAAAAGAGATATTTTTCGCTCTCATGAGAAAGTATATCTTTCATTCCGCGCAGTGTACTAATCATATTTACCTCATAAATCAATCGTTATATTTTTTAATTTTAACACATAGAGCCTCATGAGAGATTCAAAAACTTTTTTATCTTTGCATTCAGGCGTTCTATGCTTTCATCGGCGTCTAAAATTATATGCTCTATATTTATACTTTTTAAAATTTTTTCCATATTTTCCTGAACGCTCAAAAGATACTCTATGCCGCGGCTTTCTATCTTATCATGTTGTTTTGTTTTGATTCTTGAGATTAAAAGCTCTTTTGTAGTTTTGAAAAATACGATTTTATCGGGCAGTTTTCCGCCAAGCGCAAAGCGGTTCATCTCTACCAAAAAATTCAGATCAAATTTTGGGTTATTTGTGAGCGCATATGCGATGCCCGATAAAAATCCCCTGTCGCTTATCACAAGTTTATCTATATTTGGCGCAATTATCTTTTCATAATGTTCGGCTCTGTCGGCAAGAAAAAGTAAAAGTTCCGCTTTTTGACCCGTTTTCAACTCTTTTTCAAGCAAGATAGCCCTGATCTCTTTTCCAAGTTCTGTGGCTCCGGGTTCAAAAGTTGTCTTCATGTCGGCATTTATACTTTTTAATTTTTCTATCTGCGTGCTCTTGCCTGTGGTGTCAATGCCTTCAAAAAGTACAAACATTGTTTAAGACTTTTCCTTGATAAATTTCTCTATCTCTTTCGGATAAAGATGCGATGCATTGCCGTTATGTTTTAAGATAGTGCGGACAACCGACGAACTGATAAACGCATTTTCTAAAGAGGGCATGAGATAAAGCGTTTCTATATCTTTATTTAAAGAGGCGTTGGTATATCCCATCTGAAGCTCATACTCAAAATCACTCACAGCTCTAAGTCCTCTTATAATAACGCGTATATTTTTACTGTTTGCAAAATCCACAAGCAGATTTGAGAACGGTTCAACTTCAACATTTGATATGTTTTTTGTTGCCGCTCTTGCCATGTTTACCCTTTTTTCAAGCGAAAACATGGGCTTTTTGTTGTCGGAACTTGCAACCGCCACCAAAACATTGTCAAATAATATTTTGGCGCGCTTTATAATGTCAATATGTCCGTTTGTTATCGGGTCAAAAGTACCCGGATATATCGCTGTTTTTATCATTTTTAACCCCATCTTTTATATAAAGAGTTTGAAATGCCGAGCAAATCAAACCATTTTCCTATCAAAAAATTTTCCATATCTTCCAAAGTGTTAATATTAGCATAAAACCCAGCCACAGGAGGCGCTATTATGACATTTAGGAGCGATAATTTGTGCATATTTCCCAAATCTATCGAAGAGTAGGGCATTTCGCGGGGAGCAAGAAGCAGAGTTTTCTTCTCTTTTATCATCACCGCCGCACTTCTTGTTAAAAGATTGTCCGCAATACCGCAGGATATTTTTGCCAAAGTATTCATGCTGCATGGGATTATCGCCATCAAATCCGCCCCAAATGAACCCGAAGCCGTGCATTCCGATATGTCAAGATTGTCTAAAAGATTGAAATGCTCCTCTTTAAGAGTTACGATTTGCGCGCTGTCGGTGGCTATCACAAAAGTTTTATACTCTTTTGGCAGAGAGCGTAAAAATTTCAGTCCCAATCTCACGCCACTCGCTCCCGATATACCGACAATAATCTTTTTCACCATTTGACCTTTTAACCGTTTTGGAGTTAAAGATTTTACATTTTATGAGATTATGTTTTGCTTTATTGTTTCAAACTATACCGAATTTCAACTTTTTAAAAGTTTTTAAAGATAAAAATATCATTTGCTTGGTGCTATAATTTCAAACAATATAAAAGGATTTGAAATGTTTAGGATATTTTTTATACTTTTTTTATTCGTCAATTTGGCGGCAGCAACTTCGCTTGTGGAGCGGGGTAAGATAGCATTGGATCGCGGGAAATATGAAGACGCTATGGCATTATTTGAGCGCGCTATAAAGCTTGATCCTGAAAATGCCGAAGCATATCTGAACCGAGGTAATGTTTTTAGTTATCAAGGAGACTTTAAAAACGGTGAAAAAGACTATTTGAAAGCGATAGAGTTAGATGAAAAATACAATGCCGTATATTATAATTTGGGAAAACTATATGAAAAAACAGGTGATTTACAAAAAGCTTTAGAATATTATACGCAAGCTATCAAAATAGACCCAAAATATACCGATTCTTATATCAATAGAGGAGTTATATACAGCGATATGGGCGAAAATGAAAAAGCGATAGAAGACTATACGCAAGCGTTGAAAATCAATCAAAATCTGCCGTTTGCTTACAATAACAGAGCTTCCCTTTATTCGGAACTGAAAGAGTATGATAAGGCGTTGGCGGATTTGAATCAAGCGATCAAAATAGCGCCGAATTTTCCTATGGCATATAGAAACATAGGAGATGTTTATCGCAAAACGGGCGAATACAATAAAGCGCTCAAAAATTATAACAAAGCCTTAAAATTGGTGCCGAATTTTGTCGCAGTTTATTGCGGCAGGGCGCAGATATACATTGCTATAGGCAAAAAAACCGAAGCATTTAAGGATTTTGAAATCGCTATAGCTTATGACCCCAACAATAGATGCATCTATTTGGAACGCGCAGATTTTTACAGATCGCTTGGCGAATATCAAAACGCTGTTAATGATTACACAAAACTGATAGAACTTAAAAATGAAAAATTTTCATACGGCGAATATACAAACCGCGCTTTTTTGCTTGCCAAACTAAATAGACATGAAGAGGCGATTGGGGATTATGAAAAAGCGTTGGAGATCGGTGGAGATGAAAACGCTCTTATTTACCGCAATATCGCAATTTCATGCACCAAATTGAATGATTACAAAAAAGCTATCGTTTACTATGGTAAGTCTATAGAATTAAACGCTTCAAATGCGGAAATATATTTTAACAGAGGGTATGCTTACTGGACTTTTGACGATTTTCCAAATGCGATTGCCGATTTTACCAAAGCGATAGAAATTAACCCGAACTATTTGGGCGCATACGCAAATCGCTGCGGCGTTTACTATCAGGCTGGAGATGCGAAAAAAGCTACGCAGGATGCAAAAAAAGCGTGTGAACTTGGGGATTGCAAACCGCTTGAACATTTAAAAAGTATCGGCAGCTTTGTAGAATAGGGCGAATTGGATTGTCGCATCATGCCCGCAACAGTTTAGAAATAGGGCGGTTAAGCCCTGCCTATAAGTTTTAGCCTTGCTTGAGCGTTTTTCATTTTCAATTTATTGACGGCAACGACTTTTGCGATTGTGATATTTACGCTCTCATTTATGATGGTTTTCGTCTTAAAATCTTTGCTTTGGACATACGGCACTAACTGTAAAATTCCGGCATCATCGTCTTTGACATAAATCTTAACGGCATTTTCGCCGTCTATCTTATAATGAACCATATCGCCGTTTTCTATTTTGGCTTTAAAATCGCATATAATCTCATCGTCGTCTTCAATTTCAGGCGACATGTTATTGCCGCAAGCTACTACGCAATAGAGATTTTCTATTTTGCCATCGCCCTTATACAGAGCAAAATCATCGCTTTTATGATTATTATCAGCCTCATCTCCGCAGCTTGTTTTTCCTGTTATAGGGACTTTTTTTATCGGTTTTACTCCGCTGTTATATAAAAAACTTATATCTATCTTGTAATATTCGGCGATTTTTGAAGCGTACTTTTCGGGGATACTCTCTCTTGATATCCAGTTACCAAACACTTGCGCAGAAACTTGCAAAAAATTTGCCAGTTCAATATTTTTAGTATTCTCCTGTTTCATCAGTTCGGATGTTACTTCAAACAGCTTATTCATGGACTAATTCCTCTAATTTTTGCAGATATTATATACACATTTTGTTTATATCATTCTGAATCAAAATCAACAAAATGTGTATTGCATAGAAACTGTTACACACATTTTGTTTATCTGCTTCCATAGAAAATAATATTATCGTATTTATCCCTTTATTACGCTATTTACAGCACTTTTTACATATTTTAAAATGTAGATAAGAAGAGGGTGATTTATCGTCTTTATCGCAGACAATAATCCAAAGCCACGCCGTGTTTTATCCAAGCTCATGAGAGAATGAGCACGATAGAAGACGGATTAAATCCCAAACAGATACTCATACTTTTTTATAATCGCCAAAATATCTTTATTATTCTTGTATTTTTTGCGTAGAGTGCCTATGGTTTTTTGAGCCTCGCCGCAATCTTTATTATTTTGGGCTATCTGTTTTTCGTAAATTTCCTTTTCCTCTTCTCCAAGGAGATTGAAGTCTATGCTTCCCCCATCAAAGTGTTCGCATTTTGCCGCATGGTCTAAAAACTCCACCATATCTTTATTCATGACATAAGCTCTTTTAAGTTCGTTGAATTTGCCGTTTTTAAAGTCATAATATACGATTTTATAATCAATCAGTTTGTCATCTGTTTTTACAAAATACTCCACTATCATCAAAGTATAACTTCTAAAGGCAAAAAACGTTATATAATCAGCCGCCAAATCCCCATAATCTATGATTTGTTCATCCAATCTATACTCTTTTGAATTTGTAACATCAACAAGTTTCAAAGAGAAGCAGGCTCTCTCCTCATTCAAGTATGAAAAGTATTTGCCGCATGAAAAGCCGTTCAGGTAGTATTTGCCCGCAAAATTTATACTCACATCCACATCATTTGCATTTGCCTTTTCAATCTTAGCCATCTTGCCTTTATAAACTTGCGCGGGAAAATGCTTGAAAATAGCCATATCGCCGTTATAAACATCGGGTAGATATTTATACTCATCAGCCGCTAAAAGCGAGAAAAACAGCGCTAAAATAGATATAACTCTCATGCGGCATCCTTTTTGAAGTACGCTACGCCGTTAAATACAACGATTACTTCGCCGCTTTCATCTGTTACTATGACATCATAATGCCCAATGGTTTTGTTTTTGCTTACTTCTTTTGCCTGCGCATAAAATGTACCGATTTTTCCTGCCCGCAAAAATGTAGCGGTTGTGGACATTCCAACCGCGCACGCCACGCCCTCCATCTCATCTGCTGCGGAGTTTACCGCAAGCGCAAAAGCGTAATCGGCTAAAGTATAAGTTACGCCGCCTTGTATGCGTCCGATACCGTTAAGACAATGTTCATTGCATTCCAAACTTACTTTTGCGCACCCATTTCCAACGCTTATAATTTTTATACCCAAAAAGATAGCAAACTTATCCTGCCTGACCAAATCAACGGCTTTCATCGCAATCTCTCCATGTTGTAAAGTTGAATTGAATGTTCATTATAACATAATAGTAAAAAAA
>JAISXY010000011.1 GCA_031270285.1 Campylobacteraceae bacterium | reverse complement strand
AATAAATATAGTTACATTATCGCCGCCCGCATTTATTATGCTTCCTAAGCTGTCTTTTAGCGTAACGGTTATGGTTGAGCTGTTGCCCGCTTCTTGCGTCTGCGGTTCTACGGTTATCTGTGAGCTTGTCAGATTTGCATTCAAAGCGCTATTTGTTATCTCGCATTTTATCTTATCATTCCACACAGGAGTGATACTGAACGGAATAGAACCGTTTGTTGTTATCGCCGTACCGTTATTGGTACAATTTATATCTTTTGCATAATGCCCAAAAGTGTTTACGCTGCCACTTGCCATAATTTCATCAAACAGATACTCATTGCCGGACACTACTTGGATAATACCCGTTGAAGCGTTTGCCGCACTTGATGTTTGGGCAGATGCTATAGTCGCATTTGAGTTGTTCGCATCTTTTATGGTTATGTTGAAATTATCATTTGCATGAATGCGATTTGTAATATTTGCGCTAAATTCAATGGTCGGCAATACATCATAGACTATATCGCAGACTATATCGGAGTCAGCTTTAACTTCGCTGCCCGGTATAGTTATACTGCCCGCATTAAAAGTTATACTTAAGTTATTTGAGGGGCTATAACTAAAATCAACGCATTTTGTCTCGGAAGTAATCAGCTCAAATTGAGACGGAGTTGATGTATTGTGTATAATAATATCCGTGTCTGCGATATCTATAGCATGTACTATCCCGTCATACGGCTGAGCGGCAGATACATTTGATGTTACAGTTTGGATAGTTCTTGTAGTATTTGATGGGGGACTTACTTCTATGTTGTCCATATCAAATGTAAAATTTCCCACATCATTTATGCTTCTTACATTTAGCCTTACCTGTCCTTGTGCTATTAAGAATTTGTAGTCTTCAACTTCACCGTTTAACACCCATGGAGCCGACTCGGACGAGTTTACACTGCCGTCAGAATTTATACTGGTAAAAGCTGCTCCGACCGGTTTGTGGGTGATTATCGTTCTAAACAATGTTGATATTGTGATTGAATTAAGAGTGGAAACTGTATAGTTCAATCCTGCTGCCGCAGATGTAGCATCAAAGCAGCCTGTAGGATTTATACTACCATTTATATAGTACAATATATCAAACGGTGAATTAAAACCAAACTGTCCTATAAAAGGACTTATGCATGTTTCATTTGCTCTGGTTCCATTTGCATAAGCTTTGATGGTATATGTCTTGTTACGTAACAAAACGGCATTTTGCAGAGGAGTTTCAATGCCGTTTATCATGACAAACACACCGTCGTCAAAATCATCGCCGTTTGCATTGGCATCTGCTTTAGAGGTGGTATCTTCGCTTGCTCCGCTTCCAAGATATACTATAGGATTACCGCCGTCTTTTATGCCGATATTGCGCTCTACTTTGCTATAATAAGCAGCAGAAGGAGCGTCGCTTTCATCATAAGCAGTAGTGAAAGCAAAATTAATCTTAGTTACGGCTTTGTCGGTGTTCACATTAATCTTTGAGTAGTAGTTGGCGACACCTATTGTGCCATTGTTTGTAGAATCAATGCCATTTGCTCTTGCGCCGTAACAAGTACGATTGGTAGTCCCTGGAATATCATTGTTTGTAAAATCCGTACAATAATTTGTTACAGTATTGGTACCTAAACGAACAAATGTCCCGCCTGAAGCGTAAGTTTGAGCAGCATGTTTACCATTAATGGTAGGATTTTTCACTCTTATATAAAAGTCGGCATTATTTATATTATTGATTATAAAGTCATATGTTCCCGTACCCGTTGTAGTTTGCTCGCCAAGTACAGTAACGCCGTCTGAAGCATAAAGCTGAACCGTAATGCCTCCTATGCCGCTTTCACCTGCGTCTATCTGCCCATTGCCGTTTGCGTCGTTGAAAACTTCACCTCTGATAAGCGGAACTAACTGACAAGATCCCAAATCTGTAAAGTTTTGTCCTATACCTACTTGTGTAGAAACACCTGTTACAGGATCTATTTTAAATACTTGACCTCCATCAAGGACATATATCATACCATCTAAAAGCGCCAATCCGCCGGCATGTATGCTTGGCTTTGTTCCTGTTATTTTTTTAACAGTATTATATTTTCCTGTAGTCATATTTAAACGCGTTATATAAAGATCGCTGCCGCTTTCGGCTATAACGAAAGAGTTTCCATCGGCATCTATTATCATATCCGATATTGCTTGACCCAACGAAAGAGTTTCGCCGTCTGCCGGTGTAAATTTAACGGTTCTTGCTGTTCCGGTTTGAGGATTTATAACCGATATACCGAAATCGCCTGGAACACCTGGATAAATCTTATCATCCCACTTAGAAGAGAGATATATCTCGCCTGTCATCTGGTTTACCTCTCCACCGGCTGACTCTTGGTTAGTAATGCTTGTGTTGCTATAAAATATATTAGCGCGCGGGTTAGTAGAGTTTGATATAAAATAGCTTGGTCTATCAGAAGAGGCGTTGTCCTTGGTTGTCCATGTATGATATTTCCATCTGTATATTCTAATTTCATCTGTAACGCCGCCACTGCCATCAGGCGCAAAACCGATAGCAAGCGTGGAAATTGGGCTACCACTGAAAATTATATCTGTAGAAGTATTTGTAGTGCCTGAGGATATATTATTATACCGATATACCCTACTGCTGGTTCCATCATTTATGATACCGTAAACATAGTCACAATTAACAGCCTGAACGGCATTAGCATACGCGCCAAGTGCCAAAAAGGCAAAAACAGCAGTAACGGCTCTTTTGCAATATTTTTGTACAGCACTATTGAAAACATTTGGCGATAAATTTGTAAATTTTGATACTAAATTTAAGCATAAGCCGAACATAAACGCTCCTTATAATTCTATCCACTGCTTTACTACTTAGGGCGTTTTTAGCTAAAACCAAGCATAATCTTGATCAAGATTTATGCTCTAAAACCACCCCGCAGATTTCTTTTACGGCAACTATATCTATAATTTATGTCAAAAATCTAATGCGAAACTTAAACTGTAATAAAAAATAACGTAAAATGTAACCAAAAGTATAATTTTTGAATAGTATAGCACTTTATACTACAAATATGCTAAAATTAAGTAATTATTTAGTATCTTGAAGCAGAAATAAGTGTGTTTTTGTTACTTTAAAACAAAAAAATTGATGCAGCTTTTTTTAATACGGACGGGTTGAAAAAATTGTTATGTTTTTTGTATTTTGCCGTTTATTTCGTAGCTGCGGCTTGAATTTGCAGCTATCGGCAGTTATTCTGAAGCGGCAAGTATCTCTTTTGGTGCAGGAAACGGGCGTTCATGTTGGGGTATCGTCGGTTTTCTGCCTTTTTTCAAACAATCTATATGCCAGCGCATCCAAGCTTCCCAATATTTCAGCCTCGCGGACGATATACCGTTCTTGTCATAGCCGTACGAATGCGAAGTTGTCAGCGAATCCTCGCGATATGCGCCGATCGTCAAAGGCAGTTTTATATATTTTATAGCATTTTTGCCAAACACAAGTTTTAACCTTGCATGAAATTCGCTGTCTGCGCCCGTGCGTACGATGTCCCATGAGCTTGTATTTTCCAAAACACTTTTTCTAAAAAGAAGCGATGTGCGGTTCAATCTTGACAGCGGACAGATTTTCTGCACCCAGTATTTACCCTCATCGCTTACTCTGATCCACTGCGACACAGATCCGATAAGTTTTCTGTTTTCAAGCAGCGGTTTTACCTGTCTTGCTATCCATTCGCTGTGTGCGAAATCATCGGAATCATGACAGATGATAAATTCGCCCGAAGCTTGTTGTAAAGCTAAGGTTTTTGCCGCAAAAGTACCTGTATTTACACTGTTTGCAATAATTTTTATACGGCTGTCATGAGCCGATATATCTTTGATTTTGCTTAAGGTATCATCGGTGGATTTATCGTCCACTACTATTATCTCCAAATTTTTGTAAGTCTGCGAGAGAAGACTTGCGAGGGAAGATTTGATATAAGAGGAGGTGTTGTAAGTCGTTACCAAAATGGAAACTAAAGGCATTTTTTCACTGCATGCAGCGTTTCGTAAAGAGTTGCATTTTATATTTGCGGCGCTTACGCTTTTTTTGCTGTCTATAAGCGATACTCCGCTCAAATCGTATGAGGCTAAAAAACTATTTAACGCATGTAACTGCTCTTTTGGCGAGGCGGCGGAGATATTGCTTTTCAAAAGATAAAGTTCGCCTTCAAGCTTCATGTTTTTAAGCAGTTTTGCCGCTTTTGTTTGTTCGCCCTGCCGTATCAGCAAACTTATAAAAAAATGTGAGGGAGGATTTTGACTGTCTGTTATTCGCAACGCTAAAGACGGCATATATATAGCTATGGCGGATGCAAATTTTGATCTAATCTTTTCAAAACCACACACTTTTTCAAGCGCTGCGGCGTTATCTTCCGCCTCTTTGAACCGCCCTGTAGCCGCAAGCGATACGCAAAAAGCAAAACCTCCTTTTAAATGCCGTCCGTCCCATGAAGCTTTTGCTACAGTATCATACATGCCGAGCATATAACACGCCCAAAGCTCATCGTTTGTACATGGATACTCTTTTAAAAAGGCTAAAGCTCTGGCATATTTGGCTTTATAAAAATACCACTTAAATCTTAACCGCTCTAACATTTTTCACGCATCTTTTCCGAACAGATCGCGGGTATAGACTTTCTCCCTCACATCTTTCATATCTTCGGTAACACGGTTGGCGATGATAATATCGCTGATTTGTTTAAATTCATTCAAATCATTTACAACTCTTGAACGGTAAAACTCCGTCTCTTTCAAAACAGGCTCATATACTATCACCTCTACGCCTTTTGCCTTAATCCTCTTCATAATGCCTTGAATGGACGACGTGCGAAAATTATCAGATCCCGCTTTCATCACAAGTCTGTATATGCCGACAACTTTTGGATTTAGCCTTAAAACATCTTCGGCTATAAAATCTTTTCGCGTGCGGTTTGACTCTACGATGGCGGATATGAGATTTTGCGGAACGTCTTTATAATTGGCTAAAAGCTGTTTTGTATCTTTAGGCAGACAATACCCGCCGTAACCAAAAGACGGATTGTTATAATAATCCCCCACTCTTGGATCCAAACTCACGCCCTGTATTATCTCTTTTGCATCAAGTCCGTGCGTAAATGCGTAAGTGTCAAGCTCGTTAAAAAACGACACTCTCATGGCAAGATATGTATTGGCAAAAAGCTTGATAGCCTCTGCTTCGGTATTGCCTGTGAGCAGCACGGGTATATCTTTTTTCAAAGCTCCTTTGCATAGCAAATCCGCAAATATTTTTGCGCGCTCCGATTGTTCGCCGACTACAATGCGAGATGGATATAAGCTGTCATGAAGCGCTTTGCCCTCGCGTAAAAATTCGGGTGAAAATATGATATTGTGATACTGGAATGCTTTTTTTAATTTTTCCGTAAAGCCCACGGGAACGGTGGATTTGATGATGATAACAGCGGCGGGATTTATGCTTGTAACATCTTTTATGACGGCTTCTACCAAACTTGTATCAAAAAAGTTGGTTTTGGAGTCATAATTTGTCGGAGTTGCTATGATAACAAAATCAGCGTCTTTATAAGCCTCATCTTTGTTTAGCACGGCTTTTAAGTTCAAAGGTTTATTTGCCAGATATTCACTTATATCGGCATCGTCAATATATGAACGCCTGTCGTTTAACATTTCAACTCTATGGGCATCAACATCAAATGCCGTCACTTCGTTATGCTGCGCCAACAAAACGGCATTTGAAAGACCGACATACCCTATACCTACAACTGCGATTTTGAGCATAATTTCACTTTAAAAATTTCATTTAAGATGTTATTGTATTATTGTTTTGTTGATAAACGGATAAATAGCCGCATTTGGAGAAATTAAATAGAAAAATGGCTCTATTTTTGTCATGCCTGTTTCCCTCTTTTGTCATGCTCATGTCCCCTTTTTGTCATTCTTGTGTCCTTTTATGTCATTCCCGCGACCTACGCCCAAGCTTACGAAGTAAGCGCATATCGTGAAGGGCGGCGGGAATCCATTTTCTCATGACGACTATTTATCAAAAATACTTTTTTATGAGAATTTTTTTTATATGTTTTTTTGGATACCCGTCTTCACGGGTATGACATAGAGAGGTTGTATTCCTGCAACTCCTTACGTCATGCCCATGTTCTCTTACGTCATTCCCGCGACCCCTTACGTCATTCCCGCGCAGGCGGGAATCCAAGAGCGCATTTTAAAACCTTGCATATATTTAAATGATAAAGCGCATAAAATCAAAAAAACTTTCACTGTTTTGCATGTTTTTTCAAAGAAACATTTCAGCAAGCTGAAAGCGCTTCGCTTGTTTTCAAGGAAACATTTTGCTTACGCAAAAGCGCTTCGCTTGTTTTGGATACCCGATTACTCGGGTATGACAGAGGGGGGCATGGGTATGACAGAGGGGACGAGTATAACGAAAGAGGGATGGATACCCGATTACTCGGGTATGACGGAAGAAGTAAACCTTGCACTCCCCGCAAAGCATTTATGGCGCATTGTTCGCATAGGAGTAACGGAAAGATATATTTGAATGCTTAATATATTTGCAAATCTAGATTGATACCGATCTTCATACCAACAGATGTATGCATCTCCTTACTTCGGAGCATCAAGCCTTCTATTTCTATCCTTACGGGTTCGTTACTACTACTATATTGCTCAAAGTTTCTACCTTCATCATGTAGTTCTATATTCGGAATATCAGCCAATGCCAAGCACTTCAATCTTATTTTACCACCAGCATCTGCTTTGATAGGTTTTAATAACGACCATACCGACATCGTAAAAAGACGATTTGGATGAAAAGTCGGAGTCAAAGTCATCTTGTGGTATAAATTTTCTCCTTTAAATTCCAATATACCGTTTGATTGAGCTTTGTTAAACGATATGCCTACTATCTCATATTCTCCTATTTGAATATCACAAGTTTCATCTAAAGATAGTTTTAAAAATCTATTCTCGGTCAAGGAAGTTTTGCGCTCAATGATATTTTTATTTTCAGTACCGCTATTTATCACGCCAATATATTTAAAATCATAAATGTTTAAATCTTCATTGATAATTTTATGCGAGTTATATATTGTTAAGATTGACTTTGCTAATGCGCTGCCCATTTCTTGCGCATAGATAGGTGATAAATGGGCACGATCTTGAAATAGTCTAACAAAATATTTCTTCCCCCAAGTATTTTCAGCATAAGCATAGCCGTCAAAATATGGAATATTTTGCTTACTGCAAATTTCCATATAATGTCTTCTTATCTGTTGAAATTTAGGATTTTGAGGAGAATTATAGCCCATAGCTTCGGGCATTAAAAGCATTATCGGCAAAACATGCAAAGCTGCACAAGCAGTCAAAAAATAATCAAAAATTTGTAATGATAACGGTATATTATAATCATACCCAAAAATTATAAACTGTTCATTTACTAAAATGTCAAGCAATATAACATCACAGCCGCTAAAATCATGTTTTGAAAATGCGTAAGGAACAAGTGTAGCATGACTACCGCCCATGGAAGCGTTTTTTTGGATAACTACATCCGGATTGTTTTGCAGTCCAACTATATATCCCTCTTTCATGACAGAGTTAGATGTTCCTATAATGCCGACTTTTATTTTTGGTTTCTTTTTCTCTATTTTCTTGACAACCAGCACATTCACTTTTGAAAGATGAAAATATTCATTTATTTGTGAGGTTATTTTGATGCGTTCTATTGTTTGTGGATATTTGTACGGAAGTATAAGAGGCAAACCGTTTGGTTCTGCATCAAAAAGCAGATCTCCTTCATATATTTTTAGATACTCTTTACCATTATAAACTTCTATTTTTAATTTACGGGCTTTTTCTTGAAACATATCTTTTCTATTGTGTAAAATGATATATTCTATTGGTCTTGGTTTATCAAGCGTGAGTTCCCACCATGGATTTTGCTCTTTATCGGTATGGAAGGCAAAATTTACCCCCCCCATATCCGTCACTGCTCTTTTAGCGTCATCAGGTTTTGACCACTGGGAAGTTGAACTCTGAGTTGCTTTACCCAAAGGGGCTATGTCTATCAGGTTTTCTAATTCGCAGAGGGATTTTACAAAGTTTTTATACAAATCTGACATTTATCACCTCAAGTAATATATTTATGAAAATCTACATATTTAGCACCATCATTTACCATAAATAATTTTTTGAAGTGCAAAAATAAATCATCATTACCAACAGCTTTTTCAATAATGGCAGCGCATAAGGCAGCCATTGGATAAGCGACATTTGCATAATATTTTAGGTTTTCTAAATATAGATAACCTATTGTTTTATTTGAAATTTTTGGAAATGTTTTGTTTAAAATTTGAACAATTGATAAACTTCGTTTGTCTGCAGCACAAAAGCGTTGATATAAAATCTCTTCTGCATCATCAATTTTTCCTTCTTTATAAAAGCTACAAGCCTTCACAAGATGATAAAAATCATTTTCTGGATCATATTCTATAGCTAAATTTAAAAAATACCGCATTTTTTCATTAGTTGCCAATCCATCTCCTGAAATTTTAATATATGCCCAACAGGCAAATGCTTTTTGCAATAAGCTGATATTGTTATCTTGTTGCAATATTTTAAAAAAAGACTCAAAAAATATCAAAGTTTCCTCTTTGCTGAAAGCTTTATATATATCTTTTGTTTTCTCCCCCCCACTTATCCAGCTTGCCAAAGTAGAAAAACCACTATCGGTAGCAGTGAATATCTGCTCACATTTTGACATTAATACTACATCAAAAAATGCTTGTTGCGCTACAGAAAAAGACAGGTCAGACAATTCAAGAGAAAGCGTTACTTCAAACTCGCTTTTAAGATATTCCAATAACTCTTTATCCTGCCCAAAAACAATAGGAGTAAAATTATTTTCCTTTAAAAATTTTATCAATCCAATAGCTATGGGGAATGGCGCAATTTTTTCCATAAATATGCTATTGTGAAACCTGCTGCCGCCATATATCAAATCCCCTGCACGCAAATGAATAGCTATGGAATGCTCTTTTAGTTTGATGTTGCTTGCGTATGCTTTAGCATGTTCTAATGATTTGGAAAATTCTATCTTTTCAAAATTTCTTTTGTATCCATTTATAAAGTCAATATCATCCGCTGCTGGTTTTTGCAATCCCGAAAGAAGATGCTGAGACACCAAAATCGCATCGCTGTTTTTAATGCGCTCTTCTTCAAACCAATTGTTTTGCGATTTATTGTTTATGTATCCAAATTTCATTTTTTGCAATTGGGTTTTATCAATATAAAACTTATCAATAAAATCAGCAGAAAATGTTTCCTCTTTTGAAACTACAGAGTGATGCTCCCTGCCCCATATAGGTCTCTCTTCCCAGTTAAATAAAAACTTTCCGTTAAAATTTTCCGCGAGCAACATTGCATTCAACATAGCTCTAAGCCGTTCTCCAAAGCCGTCTTCGCGTGCAGCAACAAAAGTTATCTTTTTATCATTCATCATTTCAGCGCCATTTTAATTTTTGCATAACACTTATAAGTTCATAATCTATCTCATGCTTATTGACATCAAAAGTTTTTATAATATTTCTGCCTTTATATTTCCATCCAGTATTGATAGCTCTAAAATGACGGTATTTTAGTGAAGCAATAGGCACTTGCCCTCTCCATGCGTGAGTTACTATTTGCGTAGTATCGGGAATAGCTGATGGCTTTGCTGCCCATTTAACGGGACATGAGGAGTTTTTATCAATATATTTAAAGTCTCTATGCCTAAAATTATCTATCTTATCATCAAGCGCCGAGTCAACCCAAACTCCAGTGAAACTTATCGCCTTTGTTTCTGACTGCTCCATATAGTCAAATACAGTTTTATCATCTTCTGACATAACAAGTTCATCAATATCAATACTGATAACACCATCGCAACTTGACAAAAAACATCTGCGGGCATGCTCTATCAAACCATATTCACAAAAATCACTATCCCAAATTTGACTTGCACCGCCTTGAGGACCAAATTTAAATGGCCACAGCACGATGATAACAATATCCAAACCATTAATTCCGTTAAGCTTGTTTATTATATTTTCCGCAGTATATAGTGTCGACGCATTATCATATAACAGCACCGCATTAACACCATGTATTTTTACATAAAACTCCACCCAGTCTCTAATCCAAACTAACTCATTATTTTTTGATTTAGATATAAGAGCCTTTTTACCTTTTAATAAATCGCTTTTGTTTGGCTGTATAGTTGTTTCTGTTTTAAAACTTCCAAAATCAACGCTTAATCGTTTAGCTTCTCCTTGAAAATCCAAATAAGAATTTTGTGTGCGATCCATGTCTTTGAATATTGACTGGTTTTGCTGCAATACGCCGTCAATAGTTATCTTGGCTGTTTGCACTAATGACTGTAGATTAAACAATGGCGGTCCAGAAAAGATTATCTTATCGTTATACTTAAAAACATCGTAAAAGAGTGTTTTCCAGTCAAAAAGCTCTTCATAATCAGCATCTCTTTTATCCAAAGGTCTTGGAGCATCGCGTTTTATGGGTATATTTTCCGGAATGACTATCGGCGATACTGTTTCTATAAATGATAACATTACATATCCTTAAAAATTATTTAATTATGTGCTTTGTGCCTGCTTTATAATTAAGCCTTTGGCGGCTACTCTATTTATCTCGTTTTTCATAAAATCAGCCATAGAAGTTTGCATATTTGATATCGAAGTTGTAAAAATAATTTTTCTATCTTTCTCTTTGGGGAGCAATGGATAAAGTTTATTTACAATGTTCTTATCGCAATTTTTTCTTAAAACAATTTCAACTATTATATTGTCTGTGCGAGGGGTTATATCATACGCTATTTTCATATCCAATATGTCTATGACAACTACTTTATTCTCCCATATTCGCAAGCTATGATTAAATTGTGCATTTGATAATATTTTATTTCCCAAAATATCTTTGATCTGTTCTATCGGACACTTATCGGTATTCTCCAAAGAAGATTGTACTACTTCCAATAGTTTTGGATAGTATTTAAATATATTATTCAATTGCTCATCATTTTTGCCGCTTGTTAAGTTCTGATGCCACAATCCAACTTCCTGTGTATTTTCAATATAAAACAACTCTTTATCGCAATCATCAACTACATTTATTTTAATATTATTTAATACAATCATAGCCCAAAACCATATATCGTCGGCATTTGGAGCTATTTTGACAAATATATCTTTTTGTAATATATCTTTATGAAAAACATTTGGCGGATATAGTACTCCACCTACTCCTGTAAGAAAGTTTAAAAACGAAGGATTGACTTTATCTGCAGAAAATTTCCAATTTTTATATGGCTCAATTTGCCCATTTTTAAATGTAATCCTGTGCGCTCTATGACAATGAACCATATTTGGCTGCTTTTGGTATGCTTGATATAATTTTTCTAACATGTTTTTGGGGTAATATATATCATCATCAACAGTAATTATTATACTATTTGGATACTCCTTTAAAGTTGGTATCAGTTTGTTATATGGCTTTAGATTTTCACACCAGAAAATGGATAGTCCGCTTTT
>JAISXY010000094.1 GCA_031270285.1 Campylobacteraceae bacterium | reverse complement strand
GCATGGATAAAAGAGATAGCGTCTATCGTGGGCGGCGGCGGCGGCGGAAGAGATGATTTTGCGCAAGCCGGCGGTAAAGATGCCTCTAAGATAGAAGAGGCGAAAAAAGCGGCATTAGAATATGCGGTAAAGATTTTAGGGGGTTGAAAAATGCCGATGCATGAATATAAAAATACTTTTTTTAAAAGCAGCTTTAGCAATATTTTCAATTTTAGAGAGTTTTAATGATAGCGCTTGGCTCCTCGTCTTCCACAAGAGCAAAGATTTTGAAAGACACTAAAATAGCTTTTATCCAAAGAGCTTTTGATTTTGACGAAAATATAGTTAAATATGAAAATGCGTACGATTTGATATATAAAATCGCAAAAGGCAAAGCGGCGCGCTATCTTGAAATATATCCTTTGGATATGCCTTTTATCGTTGCGGATACCGTTGTGATAGCTGACGGCAGGATTCTCGGAAAAGCGCATGATATAAATGAAGCAAGAGATATGCTTTATGTCCAAAGCGGCAGTATCATTTCAATTATTACCTGCATGATATATAAAAGCTTAAAACTGGAATTTACCGATTTGTCGGCTGCTTCGTACGAATTTGACAAATTTAAGAGCGGGGATTTGGAAACATATCTTGAAGGCGGCGAGTGGCAGGGTAAAGCCGGAGCTTGCATGGTAGAGGGATTTTGCAAGCCATATATAAAAAGCGTTCATGGGCTTGAGAGTACGGCAATGGGACTTAGCATTGAAAAACTGCTGCCGTTTTTGGAGCTTAAATAATGATAGAGTGCAAAAAACTTAAAATCATGAATGGCAGTAAAGAACTGCTTAATATAATTTTTAAATTAAACGGCTCATTATCTATTGTCGGACAGAGCGGCAGCGGTAAAAGTTTGACTCTAAAGGCAGTTTTAGGACTTTTGCCAAAAAATCTTACATGTGAAGCGGAGTTTGAAGCGGATTTTGATATAAGAGCGGGAAAAACAGTGGGCTTTATACCTCAAAACCCATTTACAGCGCTTTCTCCGATGACAAAAATATCAAAACAGTTTTTTGCGCCTAAAATTAAGCAAAAAGAGTGTATAAATATGACTGGACTGAATGAACAGTTTTTAGAAAGATTTCCAAGCGAACTTAGCGGGGGACAGTTACAGCGTGTCATTATAGCAATGGTGATAGCGCAAAATCCAAAAGTATTACTGCTTGATGAACCTACAACCGCTTTGGATTTTGATGCGAAAGAGAAAATCATCACTCTTTTGGAGAAGCTTCATGAAGAGATGGGTTTTGAGATGATTTTTGTAACGCATGAGCTGCCTTTGGCAAAAAGAGTATGCAAAGAGAGTGTTGTATTGAGAGACGGTATAGTTATAGAGAGTGGGAACAGCGAACGGCTTTTTGATACTCCATCAAATGAGTACACAAAAACGCTTCTAACCGTAGGGTTTAATAACAGGAGTTTCAGACAATGAATGTAGAAGAACAAGAGTTTAAAAATGGTGGCAAAGAGGGGATTATTGCAACGATTTTCGCTATAGCAACGCGCATTTTAAAATACTGCATGAAGAGCAAAAAGAGAGTTATTATCACTGCTTTAACGGTGATTTTTGCACTGTTTGGCATATTTGCCGTGAATACTTACCAAAATGCCTATTATCAAGCTTTTGGGCTTATCAATTACAATCCCAAACTTACAACGCAGTTTTTTGATAGAAACGGCGAATTGGTGGCAAACTACTTTGAAGACGAAAACAGGCTGTATGCGGAGTTTGAAGAGATACCATACCGCATGGTAGAGGCGCTTGTAGCTATTGAAGATACGGTCTTTTTTGAACATGACGGAATAAATGTAGAAGCTATTTTCAGAGCAACTTTGAAAAATATAAAGAGTATGAAATTTT
Organism: Campylobacteraceae bacterium; assembly: GCA_031270285.1. Lineage (GTDB taxonomy): Bacteria > Campylobacterota > Campylobacteria > Campylobacterales > Campylobacteraceae > JAIRKW01. Next base: position 17,604 of record JAISXY010000094.1, on the reverse strand, counting down.
CTGAGGGTGCCAGCACATTGACGCAGCAGCTCATAAAAAATACGCTTCTTACGCGTGAAAAAACATTAAAGAGAAAACTGAACGAGGCTTTGATAGCACTGATAATAGAGCGCAGTTTGACTAAAGAGCAGATAATGGAGCGGTATCTTAATCATATCTTTTTTGGACATGGTTATTATGGTGTGAAAACTGCGGCAGAGGGATATTTTAGAAAATCTCTTAATGAACTTACGCTGAAAGAGATAGCCATGTTAGTTGGCATACCAAGACAGCCAAACAGTTATGACCCGACAAAGCATCTAAATTTGACGCTCATGCGCGCCAATGCCGTATTAGGCCGTATGAAAAATTTAGGTTGGATAACCGAAGATGAGTATAATGTAGCAATTAATGAACAGGTAACCGTTTATGATGATACGCTCTCTAAAAATCAAGCTCCATACGCAGTAGATGAAGCTATTAGAGAGGCAAATTTATTATATGATGATGTACGAAGCGGCGGATATAAAATATACTTAAGTATAGATTTGAAAACTCAACAGTTAGCAAGCGAAGCGCTTGAGTTTGGATATCAAAAAATATTAGAAAGAGATAAAGACGCAAATACTTCTATTTTGAACGGCGCAATTGTTGTACTGGATAATTTTAACGGAGATATTTTGGCGCTTACAGGCGGACATAACTACACGCAAAGTCCTTTTAACAGAGCAGTTTTGACAAACAGGCAGCTTGGAAGCAGTTTTAAACCGTTTTTATATCAGATAGCGTTGGATTCGGGATATTCAACTATGGATTTGATTCCTGATATTTCAAGAATTTATGTTGAAGGAGATACTGAAAAAAATGAAGCGAAAGAGTGGGCACCGAAAAATATAGAGAGTAATTTTCAAGGACTTATCACTTTAAAAGATGCTTTAATGCGTTCACGCAATCTTGCGACGATAAATCTTGTAACAAGCATAGGACTTGAAACAGTACACAAAGAACTTACAAAGATGGGATTTAAAAATGTGCCGCATGATTTGTCAATATCATTAGGAAGTCTTGGCATGTCGCCTTTAGAATATAGTAAATTTTATGGAATGTTTGCAAACGGCGGTACTCTTATAGAACCGAGAATGATACAAAAAATTGTCAATAGATATGGCGTAGAACAATTATTTGAGAGCAAAAAAGAACAAATTTTGGATCCCGCACAAAATTATTTGATGATAGATATGTTAAAGACTGTAGTAGAGAGCGGTACAGGAAGAGCTGCTAAAGTAAATGGCATAGAGATAGCAGGCAAAACCGGCACTTCAAACAATAATATAGATGCATGGTTTTGCGGTATAACGCCTAATATAAATGTGATGGTTTGGTATGGCAACGACGATAATACGCCTATGGCATCAAGCGAAGTCGGCGGACGAACCGCAACGCAGCCATTTGCATATTTTATACAAAATTATTTGAAGATTTATCCCGAAACAAACCGTAGATTTCCTATACCAAATGGTGTTAAAAAAGGTGTATATAACGGCAAAGAAGAGTATTTTACAGCCAAATCGCCTTTTCCTTCAACTTCAAAAGCGGCAGCTTCAGAGGATAATATATTATTTTAGTTTCTATTTGGAGAGGCTTTTGCCTCTTTGCTGTCAGGATAACCTGTTTTTAATAGCTTGTAAAATTGGTTTGCATTTGCAGTGTCGCCTATTTTATCAAAAGATATAGCCGTATGGTATAAAAGTCTCGGCATATAATCCGCTTTATCATAAAGCTTTGCACTTTTTTTGTAATTTACGATAGCTTCGCTCCACTTTTCGCTGAAGTATTCAACTTCGCCGAGCATATAACTGTTGCGTGCAGGTTTATATCCGCGTACAAGCAGTTCCGAAAAATATTTTTTGGCATTGCTGTATTCTTTATTCGCAAGCAATCTCTCACCCTCTTTGGACAACTCTTCGGAAGTGATATTTGCGCTAAATTGACTTTTGACGGCAGGAGTCGTAGATGAAGTTTTTTTGCCTTCAAGTGCGGCTATACGCTTATCCAAAGCAGCATAATTTACACTTAAAGTATCTACCATAGCCGTAAGCTCTGTCAAAATATCTTTTACGGTTTCCTGATTTGCGACTTCTAAATTTCGACTCTCTTTGACATACTTATCAAGTTCGTCAAATTTGCTTTTAAAATCGTTAATATTGGTAGTTTGGTCGCTTTGATTGGCTTCCATAGTTTGTATAAATTGAGAGATAGAGGCGATTTTGCCGCTTAAACTGTCCAGCAACGATACCGCTCCTTCAGATTTTTCTATAGCTGCATTCGTTTGCGTTTTCAGTTTTGCTAACTCTATAGACAATAATTCTATTTTTTTATTTGTATTCAGCAGATATTTTTCACTCTCTGTTAAGCCGTAAGGAGAGTTTGAATCAAGTTTTCCCGCATCAAATGCGGAAGGCTCTCCATAGAGAACCGTCATAAATAAAAAACTCCATATAAAGATATATGGAGTTTGTATATAAGGACTTTTCATAAATTAAGGAATAAGTTTAAAATCAACTCTTCTATTTTTACTCCAGCACTCTTTTGAAGAACCTGTGCATGCAGGATTAGTTTCGCCGTAGCTTACTATAGTTATCCTGTTCTCCGGAACGCCGTTTGTTACAAGAGCATCTTTGACAGCTTTTGCTCTTTTTAAGCCAAGTGCGTAGTTGTACTCATCAGTACCCCACTCGTCGCAGTTACCTTCAACTTTGATACTTAAACCTGCTGCATCTGTACTTGTAAACAGATCCGCATCGTTTTTAATCACATTGAGTTCGCTTGATTTAACATCAAACTGATCAAAATCAAAGTAGATACTTTTTGCAAGACCTTCAAGTCTTGAAACCAAATTGGCTACTTGAGGATCGGAAATAGTAACCGTAGATGCCCCATCGGCTTTTGTATCAACATACTCCGAACCTGCATCAACTTGAGCTTTGTCAGTACAACCACTCAACAAAAACAACGCCGCAATGGCGCCCATAAGTAACTTTTTACTCATACCTTTTACCACCTTTTAAAGAATTTATGTGATTTTACCACAATTTATATTAAATTTTACCAATCTAATGATTGTATTTTACCAACATGTATAGGAAAATAAAAACTTTTATTAACGCCTAATCTTACAATGCCAAGAGCACTCTCATTGGCATAATCTTTTATAAACAAAACGCTTCCTCCGTCATGTGAAAAGCGGGGGAATAAATTTTTGCCTGTAGCCGTAAGCTGTCTGATATAATCCGTCTTTGTTGAAATCAGATAGAGATTAAACACTTGCTGTCCAAATTCACTGGCTTTATCGCGTCCCGAATAGACTATATAATGTTTATAAGCTGAAGCGGAAGAGTTATTTTTGCCAAGATAGACCATCTGCTCAACTCTATCCTCTTTTAGTTTTTTTGAGAATATATTCGGATAGCCGAGTCTATCGGATACAAATACCACTTTAGTGTCATCATCTACAAAACTGCCGCTTACATCAACACCGCGATAGTTTGTAATTCTGGTCAGCGATTTGCTCCTTAAATCGTACATAAATATATCAGCCTGTTCATCCGGCGACATCGTCAAAAGCAGTCTATTGCCGTCACTGCTTACATCTGATACCACAAGTATCCCTTTACCTCTCATGATCTCTTCTCTTTGTCCATTCATGAGAGAAACTTTGTAAACTATCGGCTCTTTGCCGCTATTTGATGTATAATAAAAGCTGTTTTGATCTTTATCTGCCCATTTGGGAAATATATTAAGTCCGCCTTTAACGACAGTTTGTTGAAAGGTAAGAGTATAATCCGAGATAACTATCTCACTTTCGCCCGGAGCCGTATTTTTAGAGAATATAATATATCTATTCATCCAATCCACAGGATCTTGTTTGGTATCTTTTACTACGCTCATTATTATAGAGTGCGGTAAAATCGGATAATGGCTTGCCTTGGATATTTTAAAACTTCTCTCACTTATAATGCTGCCGCTTCTTGTATTAATGAGCCTTGTATTTACCGTAACAGAGTCGTCTATCTCTTCGGTCAACCTGTATCGCAGTACAAGATCGGTTTTTGTATCTACGCCGTATCCCACTCGGTTGCTGTCATTCCACCCCGCAACTCCATAAGCTTCGTTGACGCTATAGTATGTAGTAATTTTTAAATCTGCTACAAGAAGTTTAAAGATATTATTCCTTAAAAGGGCGCTTACTCCCGAACTGCTTGTATCTTGAAGCTGAATGACAGGCAATTTATCCATAGTTTTTACTATTTCAATAGTGGCATCGCCTGCTGCAAAAAGAGCTGTAAAACCAAAAACAATTATAAAAAGCAACTTTTTCATTATCTACTCCATCTCATCTTTAAAAGTTGTATTAAACTTAAAAACTCCGGTACCTTCATAGCGCGGGAAAACTTCACTTCTCATCTCTTCTAAAAAGTTTTTAAGTTTATCGTTGAAATCGTCATTATACGATAAAAAGACTATAGAATAGCTAAAAGCGCCGCTGTTGTTTATCGTTATTTCAACCTGCGCATTTGCGCCTGTTACCGTATATATCGTTTCTGCCCACTTTTCTGAAAGAATATCTTGAATTTTTCCTATGAATGGATCGCGTATGCCGGAACTTGCGGAATTCACTGTCAAAGTACTTTGCCGCTTAAATGTAAGTTTATCAAGAAGCTTGCTTGCATTGTTTTGTGAATCGTTTTTGCCGTCAAGTCTGCTTGGAGACGAAGCTTTTGTTCCGCTTTTTGTGAGATTTTTTTCGTCAATATTGTCAAAAAGATCTTGTATCCCTACTGTTTGCGTTTTTGCCGAAGCGGGTGAAGAGTCTTGATTAACAATCGTAACAGTTGAACTTTTATCTTCCCCGGTTATTGTCTCTCTTTTTTCAACCAGTATAATGTCTAAAAAATTATCTTTTGCCGTAAAACGCTGTAAAAAATCGGGTGATTGGTTATACATGTACGCTAAAAATATAAGCATACTGCCGTAAAGTCCAAGTGAAATATAAAAGCCGATAAAATAAAATCGCTTTTCTGCACTCATCAACCGTTTGTTTCCAGCGCTACTTTTAGAAAACCTGCATTTTTAACAGATTTCATCACATGCATAACATCATTATACAAAAGAGTCTTATCCGCTTTTATATAAACAGTCGTCTCTTTGCTGTATTTATTGGATAGCAGCATCATGTTGTCAGGAAAGTTTTTCAGTTCAAATTTATCTTTTCCGATATAAACGAGTCTGTTTTTATCTATTCTGATTTCAAGTGTTGGTATTTTATTGACTTGAGCCGATTTTGAGCCGTCAGGAAGTGTAATATTCTCTTCAAATACCAATGTCGGCGTTGTAACCATTAAAATAGCAAGCAGCACAAGCATAATATCCACCAGCGGCGTGATATTTAATTCCGGTTTTTCATCCCAATCTATTGCCATACAGCGGTTGCTCTTTATTGTAATTTTGTTCGTTTGACATCAAATCAATCTGCCGCCCGATATACGCGATAACATCATATCCTTTGCGTTTTAAAATTATATGAAATGTGTATGCGGGAATTGCTACGAATATACCGCCTGCCGTTGCTACTAAAGCCTCGCTGATTGCCGGCGCTATAATACTAAGGCTTGCATTAGTGCTTTGTCCAAGTTTGCCGAAAGTCTGCAAAATAGATACTACCGTGCCGAAAAGTCCTATAAAAGGCGAAGTAGAAGCAATAATAGAGAGCCATGAGAGTCCTGTTGTTACGCTTTTTTCAGCTACATTTTTGCATACATTTAAAAAAGAAGGCGCATACTTTTGAGAAGCGCATTTAGCCAAAATAGAGCTGCTTTTAGGCGTTTTTGTACCAAGCAGCATTTTTTCAAGAGAGTCCTGTTCTCTATCTTTCCATGCCGAAAGATATAAACTTCTTGCTATAAAAATTGTAAATGTAAGTACAAAATACAAAGAGAGCCACCCCAAAACAAACCATGTTACAGGATGACTGTTTGCTAAATATGCAAATATTGCGCCCATGAGGTTAGTATATCTTTTTTGACATAGAGTCAACTTTAGCAACCGCAAGAGCCACATTGGAATCGCTCATGCTTTGAATTAAACCTTTTGCCTTTTCAAGCGCTGCCGCAATTTCGCTTTCACTGTTTCCGCCAATAGCTACAGCGCCATCAGCCAAAACAGTAATTTTTGTCTCTTCAACTTTTACAAATCCCCAATTAATGGCGATAGACTCTTTTGAACCGTTTTCAAGTTCTATATCTATAACGCCTACTTTTAAGGAAGTTAAAAGTGCTGCATGATTTGGCAAAACTCCAAACTCACCCTCGCTTCCCGGAAAAGTGGCTGATTTTGCATTACCTGAGAAGATTAAACCTTCAGGCGTTACAATCTCTAATTTTATTGTATTCATTGCAAACCTTTTTTATACGCCTGCTTTAATTTTTTCAGCTTTGGCTATTACCTCGTCTATATTGCCTACCATGTAAAATGCATTTTCAGGCAAATCGTCGTATTTTCCTTCTATAATGCCTTTAAATCCTGCTATTGACTCTTCAAGACTGACATATTTACCTGAGCTTCCGGTAAATACTTCGGCTACGAAAAACGGTTGAGATAAAAATCTCTCTATTTTTCTGGCTCTATCAACCACAAGCTTATCCTCTTCGCTAAGTTCATCCATACCCAAAATTGCGATAATATCCTGCAAATCTTTATATTTTTGCAGTGTTGCCTGAACTGTACGGGCGACTTTATAATGCTCTTCGCCTAATATCTGAGGGTCTAATACTCTTGAAGTAGAATCAAGCGGATCAACCGCAGGATATATACCCTTTTCCGCAATACTTCTGCTAAGAACCGTTTTTGCATCCAAATGTGAGAAAACAGTCGCAGGAGCAGGATCTGTCAAGTCGTCTGCAGGAACATAAATCGCTTGAACGGAAGTGATTGAACCTTTTTTGGTTGATGTGATTCTCTCTTGCAAGCGTCCAAGTTCACTGGCTAATGTCGGCTGATATCCGACTGCCGAAGGAATTCGTCCAAGAAGCGCTGACATTTCTGATCCTGATTGGGAAAATCTGAATATATTATCTATAAACATCAAAACATCAAGTCCCATCTCATCTCTAAAATATTCTGCTATCGTAAGACCTGTCAAAGCTACTCTGTTTCTGGCTCCGGGCGGTTCATTCATCTGTCCATAGCAGAGCGCCACTTTATCCAAAACATTGGATTCTTTCATCTCATGATAGAGATCATTTCCCTCTCTTGTTCTCTCGCCGACTCCTGCAAATACCGAATAACCGCTGTGCTTGAATGCAACATTATGGATAAGCTCCATGATAATAACGGTTTTTCCAACGCCGGCGCCCCCGAACAATCCTACTTTTCCACCTTTTGCATAAGGAGCCAAAAGATCAACAACTTTGATGCCTGTTTCAAATATTTCTGATTTTGTACTCTGTTCTTCAAATGGAGGCGGATCGCGGTGAATAGACCATGAAGTTTTACTCTCTATCGGCTCTCCGCCGTCAACAACATCTCCTATAACATTCAAAATACGACCCAAAACTTTTTCGCCTACAGGTACTTTTATGGGACTTCCTGTTGGTATTGCCTCTATACCTCTGGTCAAACCCTCAGTCATATCCATAGCGATTGTTCTCACTCTTCCATCGCCCAAATGTGCAGCTACTTCAAGTACAAGTTTTGCTGCTTTGCCTTCAATACTGTAATTTACAACAATTGCCTCATTGATTTTAGGCAGTTCGCCTTTAAAATCTATATCAACTACCGGACCTAAAACTTGGCTTATAATTCCACTCATAAAATTTTCTCCTTAATTTTTCTCATCATTTCATTGATTCCATGCCGCTTATAATTTCAATAAGCTCTGTAGTAATGGACTCCTGTCTTGCTTTATTGTAAGCTATAGTCAATATACCGACTCTCTCTCTCGCATTATTCGTGGCATTATCCATAGCTTGCATTCTTGCGCTGTGTTCGGCTGCAAGCGAATCTATCAATGCGTAGTACATATTGTACTCAAGATACTTTTTGAGCAACTCTTCAAGTATCTTTTTTTCGCTTTCGGCTTCTACTTCCAATAACGATTTGGATTCTGAAATATTCACCTTTGTGCTGTCAGGAGCTTCAACAGGGAGTATATCCACAACTTTTAACTCTTGAGATATCATATTTAAATATCCGTTGTGAACAAGAATAATTTTGTCGGTTAAATTATTCATGAAGTCATTCACGGCATCAGATATGATCTCTTTTGCTTTTTCGTAACTTGGAGACGAAGATGTATTAAGATATTTTTCCAAAAGTTCAGTACCTTGAAAACTAAAATACTCAATACCCGTCCTGCCGATAGCGCGAAGTCTTACTTTGACATTAGCATTTTTAAACTCATCAGTCAATCGTCTTACAGCTTTAATAGTTTGAACATTAAAGCCGCCGCAAAGTCCTTTGTCAGCCGTAATAAATATAATATCTACTATTTTGGGACTATCGACAGGTCTGAAAAATTTACTGTCCACTCCCGCATTATACTGACTTAACTTATAAGAGATTTCGGATAGCATCTCATTGATTTTATTCTCGTATATTCTTGACTGCCTTGCGACCTCTTCGGCTTTGCGCAGTTTGGCAGTAGATACAAGTTTCATAGCACGCGTTGTTTTTTGCGTGTTCTGAACGCTTTTTATCTTTCTTTTTATCTCTTTGAGATTTGACATACTCTATCCTTTAACTGCAAAGGTCGTTTTAAAATCATTTAACGCCTTTTTCAAACTCTCTTCAATATCTTTATCAAGTACTTTCTTTGTTCTGATCTGTTCCAAAATTTCAGGATATTTTGCTTCTATAAATGGGTACAGTTCTGCTTCAAATTTTGTAACGTCATTGACAGATATATCGTCTAAATATCCGCGTGAGCCTGCATATATAATAACAGTCTGCTTTTCAACGGCAAGCGGAGAGTATGGAGGCTGTTTTAAAAGCTCAACCATTCTTTGTCCGCGTTCAAGTTGCTTTCTGCTTGCTTCGTCCAAATCGCTCGCAAATTGTGCAAATGCCTGAAGTTCTCTGTATTGGGCAAGGTCAAGTCTTAATGTGCCGGAAACTTGTTTAATTGCTTTAATCTGAGCTGCGCCGCCGACACGCGAAACGGATAAACCTACGTTAATGGCAGGGCGAATACCTGAATTGAACAGATCCGTTTCAAGGAATATCTGTCCGTCTGTTATGGATATAACATTTGTAGGGATATATGCCGAAACATCGCCCGCTTGCGTTTCTATAATAGGAAGCGCCGTTAATGAGCCTGCGCCCAGTTCGTCATTTAATTTTGAAGCCCGCTCCAACAGTCTTGAGTGAAGATAAAATACATCTCCGGGATACGCTTCACGACCCGGAGGTCTTCTTAAAATCAAAGACATTTCTCGGTAAGCGATAGCATGTTTTGTCAAGTCATCATAAATAATAAGCGCATGACGGGAGTTATCTCTGAAATATTCGCCCATCGTAACGCCTGCGTACGGAGCAAGATATTGAAGCGCTGCGGAGTCGCTTGCACCCGCATTTACGATAATAGTGTACTCCATAGCTCCATGTTCTTCAAGTTTTTTAACAACCTGCGCTACTGTTGACTGTTTTTGACCTACGGCTACATATATACAGATAACATTTTGTCCTTTTTGGTTGATAATAGTATCAACGGCTACGGTAGTTTTACCTGTCTGTCTATCACCGATAATAAGCTCTCTTTGTCCGCGTCCAATCGGAACGAGCGCATCAATAGCTTTAAGTCCTGTCTGCAAAGGCTCATGTACCGATTTTCTCGCCATAATGCCGGGAGCTTTTTCTTCAACAAATCTATTCTCTTTTGCTTCAATTGGACCTTTTGCGTCTATCGGGTCGCCAAGTGAATTTACAACGCGTCCAATAATAGAATCGCCTACGGGTACCTGCAAAAGGCGTCCCAATCTTTTCACGGACGAGCCCTCATGTATGCCGTCGCTTTTTCCAAGAATAACTATACCTACACTGGATTCTTCAAGATTTAACGCCATTCCGCGTTCGCCGTTTTCAAACTCTACCATTTCGCCGGACATAATGTTATTTAGTCCGTAAACGCTTGCTACGCCGTCAGCTATTGCTATAACTTTGCCTGTTTCTTCAACATTAACGCTCAAATCAAAGTTTTCGATTCGTTCTTTTATGATGGAACTGATTTCATCAGCCTTAATTTTAGTTGCCACTTTCATTACTCCTTAGTTTCTTATATTGCTTTAAGTATGTGCTCAGTCATTTGAGCTTTTAATCTGTCAAGCGAAAAGCTTGTTTCAACTCCAAGGTCATCAATTTCTATTTTAACGCCCTTATAGTTTGATTTTTCTATTTTAAATTTTATCTCTGCTCCAAATTTTTTACCAAAACTTTTTTGCAAATTTTCCAACTGCTCTTTATTTATCTCTTTGTTTGTATAAATTTTACCCTCATAACAACTGTTTTTAAGAGCGATTTGAAACTCAAGCTCTTTATAAATATCAGGCAGAAAAAGCAGTCTCCCGTACTCTATTAAAAGAGTAATAAAATTAACAAGTTTTTTATTATCGCTTGTTAGTATAGATAAAATAAGTTTTTTCTTATCCTCTTTGCTTATATCCGGCGTAGAGAGAATAGTTGTGAATTTTGTCATGCCAAATGCGCTATTAAGCTCCTTAAGAGCCGCCCGCACAGTTACAAGCTCTTTATCGTTGAAACTTTCAAACAGAGCTTTGACATATTTTTTTGCTATAACGGTGCTCATTATGCCACCTTCTTTAAAATAATATTGATAAATTTCTCTTTGTCAATAGCGATAGACTCTTCGGTAAAAAGTTCGGATAAAGTTTCGCTTATAACCGCTCTTACCATTTTACGTCTTTCTATATCCATTTGGTCATGATTTGCTTTTTCAAGATTTTTAATCTCCGAAACCAAATCAGAAGATATTTTAGCAAGCATCATTTTATTCTCTTTTTCGGAAGTTATAAGAAGCGCTTTAGCATTTGCTTTAGCCTCTTCTATTTTTTCCAAAGCTCTATTTTTTTGCTGCTTGGACTCTTTAAGTTTTTCTTGAATCGCATTTAATCTGTCTGCGATAGAATCCTTTCTGTTTTTAAAAAAGTTTCTAATAATATTCGCCAATAGATAGTATAACAATCCCGCAAATAGAAGAAAATTTATAGTTCTCGGGAATATATCCGTATCGCCGCCGCTATTTGCAAACGCTAATACGGGGATAATAAACAGTATAATATATCGTAACATCTATCCTCCTATATTTTGCCGAGTTTGGCTTTTACAGCTTCTCTAAAAAGCGGCATTTGGCTTCTTAAAGCGTTTTTAAGTTCAACTCTTTCACTCTCAAGCGCTTTGATGAATTCATTGTACTCAACCTCAAGTTTACTCTTTTTTGCAGCAAGTTTTTTGTTTATATCCATTTTAGCAGACGCTAAAAGTTCCATGCGTTTAGATGCTACTTCATGTTTGGCATCAAGGATAATTTGATTTGCCTCGTTATAGTAAACGCTAACATCATCGGCATTTTTAGTCGCACTCTCCAAGTCTTTTTTGATTAAGTTGTTTCTGTTGTCAATGAAATCAAGCAGAGGTTTGTAGAGGATTTTGTTGAGAACAGCAATCAGAGCTAAAAACAGCGCCGTTGTTGATAGCAACAATACAAAATTTATATCCAGCATAAAGCATTCTCCTTATTTTTTTATAGACAGTTAAAAACCATCTATATTTATACATTAAAAATCTCAAGCAAATTTTTTAAAACGATCGCGGGATTTTATCATTTAAAACAAAAAATTTCATTAAAATTATTACAACAATTATTCCCACTCTTCTATGCGTGCTAAAAAGTTTTCTATCTCGCGAATATTTTTAAAATTTATCGTTAAACTATCTTTTACTACTTTAACTTTCAAGCCGATATGTGCTATTTTTTCTTGTATAAGTTGCAGCGAAGGGCTCACTTTGGCAGCTTCCTGCTTTCTTTTTTTCAACGATGACGGGCTTGATTTAAGCTGTTTAACAAGATTTTCCGTCTCTCTTACGCTCAATCTTTGACCTAAAATAGTATTTACTATCGTCTCTTCGTCAATTGCATCAAGTCCTACAATAACCTTTGCATGTCCTTGTGATATTTTATTTTCTATTATTAATTGTTTGGTTTTTTCAGAAAGCGATAAAAGTCTTATGGTATTTGTTATCTGCGCTCTGGATTTGTGTATAATCTCAGAAAGACCGTCCTGCGTTATATCATATTCGTCTATAAGCTCTTGATATGCGCGCCCAAGCTCTATAGGATTTAAATCTTCTCTTTGTATATTTTCAATCAAAGCCAATTCGCGAAGTTTTATAGATTCATAATCGGCAACAATAGCTTTAATAGTCGCAAATCCAGCCATTTGAGTTGCCCTAAGTCTTCTCTCTCCGGCTAAAAGCATAAAACCATCATCTTTTTTTATGACGATTATAGGCTGTAAAAGTCCATGTTTTATGATAGATTGGGCAAGATCCTTTAGCGCCTCTTCTTTAAAAGCAAGTCTTGGCTGATATGGATTCGGAGTAATTTTGTTTACATCTATCTCTTGGACTCTTGAACTATCCTGTTGAAACTCTTGTCTGTAAGCTTCTTCTACATCTTCAAAAATAGTGGCTAATCCTCTTCCTAATGCTTGTTTTGCCATATTGTTCCTAACTTAGAATAGAGTATGCAAGACCTTGATATGCGATAGATCCTGGAGATTTGTCATCGTATAGTATTATCGGCTTGCCGAAACTCGGAGCTTCAGCCAATTTTACATTTCGCGGAACAACCACGAGAGTTTCGCCGTCTTTATCTAAAAATAGTTTATTTTTAAAATGCTGCTGTAAATCCGCTACAACTTGCCGTGAAAGGTTATTTTGAGTGCTGAACATTGTCGGCAAAAACCCCTTTATTTCAAGAGATGGATTTATAGTTTTTTTTATAAGTTTTACGGTATTTAAAAGCTGTGCCAAGCCTTCTAATGCATAAAATTCGCACTGAATCGGGATAATAACCGAATCCGCAGCGCTTAAAGCGTTGATAGTAATACTGCCAAGAGCCGGAGGCGAATCTACAATGATAAAATCATAATCATTTTTTATTTCGCCGATAGCGTTTTTAAGTATAAGTTCCCGTTCTTTTGTGTTATTGTCGTAAAATTCCCTGTCTATTCCCACAAGTCCTATATTTGATGGAGCCAAATAGAGATTTTCTATCTCCGTTTTCAATAATATCTGAGAGAGTTTTTTGCGTCCAATCAATACATGATAGATGTTAAATTCATAGTTATTGCGAAAACCAAGCCCTGTTGTAGCGTTTGATTGAGGATCTATGTCAATCAACAATACTTTTTTGCCTGCAATAGCAAGCGCAGCAGATAAATTAATAGCAGTAGTAGTTTTGCCAACCCCGCCTTTTTGGTTGGCTATAGTGATAACTTCGCTCATCTTGAACTATACACCTTTTTACCTTCTATCTCTATCGACCCGTCAGGGTGAAGTTTCGCATGTGCCAGAGAGACCAATTTATCGTCCACATGAACACAAAACTTTTGACTGAATTGAAATTCTAACTTATATTTACTAAAAATCTGCTTCCATGAAGGAAAAACTTTTAAAGAAGGGATAAAATTATCTACAAGCTCATGAGGAGTTATCTCTATATCAAGTGCGCCGTACTCTTTGTCGGCATATTTAAGATTCATGCCGATGGATATTACGAAAGAGTCTTTTATTTTTGCCGTAATGGTTCCGCCGATTTTCTTATCGTTCAAATAAAAATCATTCGGCCATTTAAGCTGCACTAAAGAGCCTCTTTGCCTTAAAAACTCAACTAAAAGCTGTGAAAAATAGATAGATGTAGAAGCATGAGGCAAATCATCCGGAAGCAGACATGAGGGCAGGGCAAAACTTAAAAATAGATTTCCTTCATACCCCTGCCATGCGTTTCCTCTGCTTCCTATACCATCATTTTGGGTTTTTGCATACAGCGCAAAAGGTTTTGTTATATCGCCGTTTTTTACCGCATTGCATAGCCAAACATGAGTAGAACCTATCTCGTCAATAAAATGTATCTCCAACGCCTATCCTTTTTCCATTTATATATGAAAGCGCATCCGTCTCCTGTTTTGATGCGGCAGCTACGCGGAAAAGCTTTACATATCCGTCCGCGCATGTTACAACCGCCTCTTTTTGATCAACTTGTACGATAACGCCCGTGCGGCTGTTGTGGTTTGTCTCTTCGCATTCAAAAGATTTAAGTTTGAGTCCGCTTGATAAAAAAACACCAGGCCATGGAGTGAATGCGAGCAGTTTTTGTCTTAACTCTTTGCATGTGAGGTTAAAGTCCACCATCCCGTCCTCTTTTGCAATTTTTGCAGTTTTTGAACTTACGGCGTCATTTTGTTTTAAAGGCAGTATATAAGGGTAAGAACGGATAACTTTAAGCGTTAAATCCGCAGCTTTCTTTGAGAGCAGATGAAAAAGCGCATCCGAGTTCAAATCTTTTATAAAAACATAGCTAAATCCCAGCATTTCGCCCGTATCAAGACCTTCATTCATTTTCATTGCCGTAATGCCGCTATAACCGTCGTTATTTAGTATGGCTTGCTGAATGGGACTTGCGCCTCTGTATTTTGGAAGAAGTGATGCGTGCAGATTTATACATGGAGCTATTTGCAGGATACTTAAAGGCAGTATTTTTCCGTATGCCGCGACAATGATAAAATCAGGCTTTAACGATGCTATAAACTCTTTGCTCTCTTTTATGTTTTCAGGCTGGAGAATGTCTAATTTTAAATTACTCTCTTGGGCAAACTGTTTTATATGCGGAGCGGTTAAAACTTGCCCGCGTCCTGATTTTTTATCAGGTTGCGTGAAAAGTGCGCAGACTTCCACATCGCAAGCTTCAACCAAAGCTTTAAAAATAGTCGTTGCGAAAGAGGGCGTACCCATAAAAACTATACGCAGTTTTTTCATGTACGGACCTTAAGATTTTTTTGGAGCAAACAGCGTTCCGCCGATATGTTTACCTTCTAAAACAAAATTTTTGGCATCGCTTAAATCAAACCCGTTTGCCAAAAACATGGAGCGGCCATTTTTGAGCAAAAAGTCAGCCGCTTTTAATTTTGTTACAATGCCGCCCGTGCTAAATTTAGAACCTGTATTTATGTTTTGATACAATCTGCTTTCGTCTATCTTGTCTGCATGCAAAATCAATTTTGCATTTTTATCCTCTTTTGGGTCGGCGTCGTAATATCCGTTTATATCGGATAATATTACTAATAGCTCGGCGTCAAAAAAGTGCGTAACATATGCGGATAACTGGTCGTTATCTCCAAACATAATCTCTTCAACCACCGTTGAGTCATTTTCATTTATTATAGGCAAAATACCATTTTTTAAGAGTGTATTTATAGCATCTCGCGCCGCCTGCGTTCTCTTTCTTGAATCAAAATCATCAGATACTAATAAAATCTGAGCCCCAAATTTTCCATATTTGTGCAAAAATTCATTATAATACTGCATGAGATAAGGCTGTCCGATAGCGGCTAACGCCTGTTTGTCGGAGACTATTTTTTTATCCAGTTTTATTTTTGAAAATCCTGTCGCAACCGCGCCCGAACTTACCAAAATAACTTCATACTTTTCCATCGCAAGCGATAAAAATTGGATAAGTTTTTCAAATCTTGAAACACAAAGTTTCTCCTCGTCGTTTATGACGTGCGTTCCTACCTTAATTACTATGCGTTTTTTCATCTTTTGCCTCTTTTAAAACGTCATTCAGTGTGAAAATCAGCGCTTTGATATTAAAATTTGTCGCCGAGGATACAGGAAATATAAAACGTACATCCTCTTTTTTGCCCTCATCTTGCAGATAATTTGGCAAGCTGTCTGAGAGGGCATATCTCAAATCCCCATTTTTCTTTATATGCAAAGAGTTGAAAAAAGAGATGATTTTATCATTTGCCTCTTCTTCGTTAAAAGCGTCCGTTTTTGTAATCGCAACAGCAAATCTTTTGTTTGTCATCTTTTTTGAAAATTTGTCAAGTTCAAATTTCAGCGTTTTAAACTGCTCTTCAAGACCTCTTTGATTTGTGATATCTAACATGAAAAGCAGAAATTTTGTTCTTTCTATATGTTTTAAAAACTCCAGCCCCAAGCCTCTGCCGTCGCTTGCTCCTTCTAAGATACCAGGAATATCAGCCATGACAAAGGAGTTAAAATCATCTACATGTACGACGCCAAGTTTTGGAGTTAAAGTTGTAAATTCGTAGTTTGCTATCTCAGGTCTTGCGTTTGATACAACCGAAATCAGCGTAGATTTGCCGACATTTGGAAAACCTACAAGCCCAACGTCAGCTATAAGCTTAAGCTCCAGTCTCACATGTACGCTTTTCCCTTCAAGCCCTTTTTGCGCATAACGGGGCTGTTGATTGGTGGAACTTCTAAAGTGCCAGTTTCCAAGCCCGCCAAGCCCGCCCTCCAAAAAAAGAACTTTTTGATCTTCATCAACCAAATCAAACAGAACTTTTCCGCTTTCTGCGTCTATGATTTGCGTTCCGGGAGGTACGGCTATCTCCAAATCCTCGCCTTTTTTCCCGTGCTTTTTACTGCCAAGTCCGTTTTCTCCGTTTTTGGCGCATAAACGTCTTAATCCGCGAAAAGAGGAGAGGGTGTGCGAGTTTCTATCTACTTTAAAAAAAACATCTCCGCCCCTGCCGCCGTCTCCGCCGTCAGGTCCGCCGTTTGTTACATATTTTTCCCGTCTAAATGTTGCAGCTCCCGCGCCGCCTTTTCCTGAACTTAAAGTTAATTCTACACTGTCTATAAACATCTGTTTGTATCGCTATTGTATTGGTTTAAATCAGTTGTAATAATAAATAAAAGAAGAAAAATTGATTTTGAGATGTTATTTTTCATAGAGCGCCTTGTTGTATAAAGACCCTCCAAGAGAGGGTCATGTAGAAGAAAGTTTAAGCGATCGGATAAACAGATACTTTTTTACGTTTTATATCTTTTTGTTCAAATTTTACAAAACCGTCAATAAGCGCATATATCGTATGATCAACGCCGATGCCGACATTTTTGCCCGTATGGACTTTAGTTCCGCGCTGACGAATGATAATATTTCCCGCTCTTACAAATTCGCCGCCAAATTTTTTTACGCCTAACCTGCGTCCTGCCGAATCGCGGTTATTTTGGGTACTGCCTTGACCTTTTTTATGAGCCATTATTTTCTCCTTAAGCGCTTATTTTTACTATTTTAACGCGAGTATATTGTCGTCTAAAACCTCTTTTTAGTTTTGAGTCTTTTCGTCTGCGTTTTTTATAAATAACAACTTTTTTATCTTTGCCTGAATTTACTACTTCAAGCTCTACAGTTGCACCTTCAACATATGGAGTTCCGACTTTAAGTTCTTCGCCTCCAACGGCTAAAACTTCCGTAACTTCAATCTTATCCTTCGGCTGAGCGTCAAGTTTGTCCACATTTAA
>JAISXY010000101.1 GCA_031270285.1 Campylobacteraceae bacterium | reverse complement strand
GCCATTTGCAAGGCAATCACAACACCCAAGACCATACCTATAATACCAAATAATATGGCAGCAAAGGTAAAGAGCTTGGCAACCGAATAGTCGTAGTTCAATGCATTCGTAGCCTGCATCAAATTCCTCCTAAGTAAATTTTTATGTCACAAGAATATCACATAATGCAAAGATTATAATACATTCAAGATACAACCAAGCTTAATAAGATTAACTATATCTTAAATAAAAAAACCAGTTATTCGGGTTCAAAATAGCCCTATATTTAGGGCATTTTGAGGCTTTTGCTATTTTGTAAAAATTTTATATCCAAGAGCCGGCATATTTTTTATAAAATCCCTGTCCGTTTTCTCTCTAATCCGCTTGATAAATGTTCTGATGGCTGCATCGCTTACTTTTTTATTTGCCCATACCGATTGTTTTATCTCTTCATGTGGCGCAAACGAATCCAAGCGATCTACCAAAAACGAGATAAAAGCTATCTCTTTCTTTGTTAAAACTATTATTTTGCCGTCTTTTATCAAAACTTTTTTATTCTTGTCAAACTCATATCCGCCGCCAAGCTCTTTTATATTGTTTGAGGCAAATCTTTGGTGCGCCAGCTCCGCAACCAGCAGCAAAAGTTCGTCAGGATATATCGGCTTTATGAGATATTTGTCCACGCCTGCGTCAATAGCTCCCAAAAGCTTCTCTTTTTCGCTAAATGCGCTCAATACGATAATAAGCGTATCTTTTGATACGGATTTAATCTCGCGCGCCAAAGAGAGTCCGTCTTTAATAGGCATCAACAGATCGGTTATAACAATGTCGGGCTTATATTTTTTAAACTTTTTTATTCCCTCGCTGCCGTCTTGAGCGGTTAAAAAAGCTTTGAAGCCATCTTGTATGGCATTTGTAAGCGATTTTCGTATGTTAGCTTCGTCTTCTACATATAAAACGGTTAGCTTTTTAAGTATATCGCGAGACATTTTACCCTCCTTAATTTGTCGGTATTTTAATGATAAAGTTTGCACCCTCATTTTCATTTTTAACGCATATCGTACCATTCATGCTGTCTTCTATTATGATTTTTGCTATATAAAGACCAAGTCCTGTGCCTAAACTTGCATGTTTAGTAGTAAAATACGGTTCAAATATCTTGTCCATGATCGTATCGTCTATGCCGCCTGCATTATCTGCAACGCTTAATATTATAAAATTGCCTTCTCGTTTGGAGCTTATTTTCAATGCTCTCCCATCTATATGTCTATCTGAAAATGCGTCTTTTGCATTATTGATAAGATTTAATATTGCCTGCGATAATTCGTTTTTATATCCATAAGCCGTTATGCCCTCATCTATATTTAACTCTACGCTAACGGCTGATTTTCTTAAAGACCCCTCCAAAATAGAGAGTATATCTTCTATCATATCTTTAATGAGAAAACTGTTTTTCTTTTTGTCCGGACTAAAAAAATTCCTGAAATCTTCTATCGTTTTTGACATTTTTGCTATTACTTTTTTGGCATGTTCGTACTGTTTTTGTACCCCTTTTTCATTTCCCTCTATAGAATGCTTTTTCATGGTAAACATTACTATCCCGAGTTCTGAGAGAGGCTGTCTCCATTGATGCGCAATATTGCTTATCGTTTCGCCCATAGCAGCTAACCGCGCCTGCTGAAACATTAATCTGTCTTTTTCGCGGTTTTTTTCAGTCTCTTCGGCAACACGCTTTTCAAGATTTTGATTTAACTCTCTTAATTTTCTTGTCTGCTCTTTAACTCTTGTTTCAAGCATAGAGTTTAAAAAATTCAACTCCTCCTCTTTGCTCTTTAAAGCTTCAGTGAGCATTATATTGCTTGTAACATCATATCTTATCGCTATAAACTCTTCTATGTTGCCATTTTTATTTAATATGGGAGTTATGGTTGTATTTACATAAAATGTAGAGCCGTCTTTTGCCATGTTTTTTGCGGTTGTTTTAAAAGTCTTCTTTTGTAAAATAGTATCCCACAATAGTTTGAAAGTCTCCTTGGGCACATCAGGATGGCGTACTATATTATGATTTTTCCCTATAAGCTCTTTTTCCGTATAGCCGCTTATTTTACAAAATTCATCATTTACAAATGTAATGATGCCGTTTATATCGGTCTTGGAAACGATATTGCTCTGTTCTACCGCTCTTTTATACTGTTCAAGCTCCTGTCCCACGCCTTCACCTCTCTATTGTCGCCGTTAAATAGCCATGATATGATATATACACGCCGTATGCTATAACTATTATCGCCGCTATTTTCATCATTACGCTTCTTATTTTTAAAAATTCCAAAACAAAGCCAAAGCCAATCATAGCAGGAAGCGTGGCAAATCCGAAAATTACCATAACAACCGCACCCCAAAACGCAGACCCGCTCACAGCGGCAAAAGCGGCAAAAACATAAACGAGTCCGCATGGAATAAAACCGTTGAAAACTCCCATCAGATAAAAACTTGATAGGCTTTTTGACGATTTTAGAAAATAATAAACTTTTTTTACCGCAGGCTTCAGCATAAAAGAGCTTTCAAGGTATGTCAAAAACTTCGCCTTACCCATCAGCGAAACGCCAAGCGCCATCATAAAACACCCAATTGCAAACCACAATAATCCCTGCGCCTTATCGGATAAAGAGATAACCTGCCCCAAAAATCCAAAAAGTGCGCCTAAAAGTGCGTACGAACTGATACGCCCGCAATGATATATAAAATGAAAAAAAAGTTTGCCGCTTAAAGAGGTATTTTTGTCTATTTTATGTCCGCTTAAAGCCGCAACAAACCCACCGCACATACCTACGCAATGAACGCTTCCAGTAAAAGCCGCCAACAAAATTGCCGAAAAACTTATAGCGTTCATCTCATGAAGTTTCAAAGTCTCTTTGCAAATTCTGCAAAAATATATTTGCTCTCATGAGGACCCGGACTTGCTTCCGGATGATGTTGAATCGAAAATATCGGTTCATCTATATACTCAAGCCCTTCTATTGTATTATCAAAAAGATTTAGATGTGTAATTTTGGCAATTTTACAAATTTCGTTCGGGACGCTGTAATTGTGATTTTGCGCAGTTATTTCAACCATTTTGCCTTTTTCGCTGCGTACAGGGTGATTGCCTCCATGCTGCCCGAATTTTAACTTATATGTATCAAATCCATGCGCAATTGAAAGCAGTTGATGTCCAAGACATATCGCAAACATCGGGATCTTTGCCTGTATAAGTTTTTTTATCTCTGCCGTTTCGTTTTTTAATATCAATGGATCGCCGGGACCGTTTGACAAAAATACTCCGTGTATTTCGCCCTCTTTATACCTTTTGACGATTACTTCGCCTTTTGTGTTATACGGCACAACCTCAACGCTTATGCCGACTTCGGAGAGTTCATTTAAGATATTTCGCTTGATACCAAAATCAAATGCTATGACTTTTTTATTTAACACATGAGAAGCTTTTTTGTATTCTAATTTTTCATTATCCCACACGCCGTCTTCATGTACATAACTTTTTTTTGTGCTTACCTGCGGAATATAATCAAACTCCTCTATGCGCGGAGAGTTAGCAAGCAGATTTTTCAAAATCTCTTTACTACTCTCTTTGGTAGAGGCTATCATCATTTTCGGACCGTCTTTGCGTATCATTTTTGTTAAAAATCTCGTATCTACATCGCAAATGCCAAATCCGTGATATTTTTTTAAAAATTCGGGAAAATTGCTCGTACTTCTGAAATTTGAAGCTTTTTCACTTAAGCTTCTTATAAAAATACCTGATGCATGTACTTGAGAACTCTCCATGTCGTCCGCATTGCAGCCAACAATTCCGATTTCAGGCATAGTAAAAACAATAAATTGCCCCGCATAGCTTGGATCTGTAATAATCTCTTGATAACCCGTCATTGAAGTGTTAAAAACTATCTCGCCTACTCTTGTCCCCTCTGCCCCAAAACTTTTGCCTTCCAAAAAAACGCCGTTTTCTATATATATCCAGACAGGTTTTAAACTCATTTTATCATGCCTTTTTTTCTAAGCTCCTCTTCGTAAAGCCTTTCAAAAACAAGATCGTACTCTTCTGTGCCGGGTATTAATTTTCGCTTATAGTTATCTATTTTTTCAAGTACAATATCCTGTGTTTTTTCATATGTTTTAAGATACTCTTCTATTGCATTATAAATAATGTTTTTAACGCGGTTTTCAGAGACTTGATATTTTACAAGCATATCTTTTTGCAAACTGTTTAAAATACGGTGAGAAAGGTCGGAATATCTCTCTTCAAATGAGAGTATCACTTTGTAATCTTTTGCAAGTCTTTTTTTTATAAGCCAAAACATATTTCGGCGGTCTATCTGCATGAACTCCATCTCTTCAGCATTCTCTTCAAGCATTTCAGAAACTTTCTGTTCCAAGGCAGCCTCTTTGTTTATCTCTTCCACAATAAGAGTTTTGGCACATTCGCTGACTGGCTCCAAGCCTTTTTGCAGCGTAACAAATCCGCAGTTTAACAAATCTATAGCTATTTTACTTGCAATATAAGGAGCATGCGGTAGCCTTATTTTCATAAACAACCTTCTTTTTTTATTTTGTGTGATTGTAGCTTAATAAAGGTAAAATTATGTTTAGCTGTCAAAAGAACAGCAGCAGATATAAATTAAAGGGCAAAGAAATCCCTTGCCCTTTTTAGCATTACAATATTATCGTATCCATTCTCTCTGCGCCTGTAGATATAATGCCTACTTTTGTTTTTGCGCTCTCTTCTATTTTTTTAATGTATGCTTTGGCGTTTTTAGGCAATTTGTCAAACTCTCTGACGCCTTTTACGCTCTCCCACCCGTCCAGCTCCTCATAAATCGGTTTTATATCATCCAGATTTTCAGGTAAAGTCGTGTATCGTTTGCCGTCTTTTTCATATGCAATGCAAATTTTTATCTTTTTAAATCCATCTAAAACATCAAGCTTCATTAAGGCAAGTTCATCGCAGCCGTTAATCCGCGCGGCATATTGGCATGCAAGAGCGTCAAACCATCCGCATCGTCTTGGTCTGCCTGTCGTTGTTCCAAATTCATATCCGTTTGCTCTTAAAAGCTTGCCCTCTTCGCCAAAATCTTCAGTTGGAAAAGGTCCGTTTCCGACTCTTGTACAATAAGCTTTCACTATGCCCGTTACTTTACCTATATCTTTAGGACTAAGTCCGAGTCCCGTACATGCTCCCGCCGCAACGGTATTAGAACTTGTAACAAATGGATATGTTCCATGATCAATATCCAAAAGTGCGCCCTGTGCGCCTTCCAACAGTATATTTTTGCCTTCGTCTATATATTTCCAAAGCAGTGCGGTCGTATTTGTCAAAAACGGCAGTAACTCTTTTGCATACTCTTCAAATTCAGCCGTAAGCTCCTCTTTTGATGCATGTTTGATATCAAGCGCTTTAAATATAACTCTGTTTACTCTAAAATACTCCATCACACTATCAACAAGTTTTGGAATATTTCTAATCTCTCCAAGACGAAATCCCACTCTCTCTATTTTGGAGGCATATGCAGGACCTATGCCCATGCCCGTTGTTCCTATCGCATTTTTACCGCGAAGTTTCTCTTTTGCCAAATCAATAGCAGAGTGAAAATCCAAAACCATGTGCGCTTTATCGCTTATAAACAGTCGTTTTTCCATATTTTTAAACTGTTTCATCTCTTCTATTAGGGCGTTTGGAGCTACTACAACGCCATTTCCTATAATATTTACGGCTTTTGGATTTAAAACGCCTGACGGGATAAGATGAAGCGCATATTTACGCCCGTCCACAACTATCGTATGTCCTGCATTATGTCCGCCCTGATAACGACAAACAACATCGTAACTCTGCGCCATCATATCAACAATTTTGCCTTTTCCCTCGTCTCCCCACTGCGCTCCAACTATTAAATCTGCTCTGTTCATTTTATTTTCTCTCTTTCATGATTGTCTCAATAATCGCATCTGTATATAACCCAAAACCTGCGCTCTCATGTCCTTCCGAATGATAAATCCCGCCGCTGCTCAAAATTTCATTCTTATCTATAAAGCTAAAAAACAGAGAGTCGTAATAACGCATCTTTGAATAAAACAGCGGCGCTATGACAAAATTCCGGTAAGATACTTTGTACGCCTCCGTTTGAAGCTTTAAAAGTTCGTCCTGTATTGGTTTGGGCGAAATATCTATAACTTTAGATATCTCCTCTTTTTTCTGTATGGTAGCAAGCGATCCCAGCCATTTTTCATTGATTTTCAATATCTCTTCAATCTCGCCGTTTTGAAAAATATCTAAAGGAACGCCCAATATTTTTGATATAATCTTTGGTATCCTGACATTGCTAAGATATAAAAGCGGCGACATATTAAAATGTTCGAAAACTTTACATGCAGTATTTATGCAGACAGTTAAATCGCTTATTCCCATAAGTTCTGCGCCTATCTGATATATTTCGGTGCTTGGATAACGAAAAACGGGCTGTACATAAAACCACTTTTTCTGTTTTGTAGTACGACCGAGCCGCCTCGTGATAAGATGTACAACATCAAGCGTGCTATCGGCTCTTAAAGATATAATATGATTTGCCGTATCCGAAAATCGTATCAACTCTTTTTCATTCGTACTTCCGAATTGATGATATGAAAAAAATGGCGTTACTATCTCTTCGAAACCTTCATTCTCAAGAATGCTGCTTGCGGTTGTTTCTATTTCGCGTTTTAATTTTGCACTTTTAGAAAAATAGAGGCGTGAACCCTGCGGAATTTCATGTTCGTAAATCACTATTGTCCTTTAAAAAATTCTTGCGTAAAAATCCTGTTTGCAGCGCCGTCATAAGATCTTATTTTAAGCTCGTCAAGCGCAAGTTCTACCACATTTAACGCCCAAGCTATTTCATGAGGAGCTATTAACCCCATATTGTTTATACGAAAAAGCTTATCTTTAAGTTCGTCCTGACCACCTGCGATATTTACGCCGTATCTTTTTTTGGCGATACTTCTTATCTCTTTGGCTCTCTCATGATAGATGGTATTCATCGCAAGGGAAGGAGATTTCGGATAAATTTTAAGATTGATAGCCCCAAGTGCGGCATTTGCAGCCAAAGCTCTTTTTTTCGTATCTTTATAAAACTTTTCAAGCCCATCTTTTTCTATCAGTTCAAGCATTGCTTTAAGCCCGATAATCAGCGTTGTTGCGGCAGTATAAGCAGTCGTATTTTTGCGCTGATTTTTGAGTTCGCTTGCAAGATTGAAATAGTAACCTTTAGAACTATTCTCTATTTTTGCTGCAGCTCTTTGGCTTAATCCTATCATCGCAAGTCCGGGAGGCAGCATAAAAGCTTTTTGACTTCCCGTGATAAGAGCATCTATATTTGCCGTATCTATCGGTTCTACGCCTATAGCTGTGATACCGTCGGCTATCACCGTTATATCTTTATTTATTGCTTTTACCTCTTTTGCTATCCGCTCTATGTCATGCCGAACTCCGCCCGCACTCTCGCATATTTGAATACAAAGCGTATCTACAGACGGATTTGCCTTAATTACATCTGTTATATCCGAAACCGAAGCGGGCGTATCCCATGGATACTTTAACTCCGTATATGGAATATCAAAAGCTTTGCAGATTTTACCGAATCGCTCGCCGAATTTTCCCGCATTTATCGTCAAAGCATGCGATTTACAAAGATTTGTAACTGCCGCTTCCATGGCGCCCGTTCCGCTTGAAGCGAGCATGAGAACTTCGGGCATATTCATGATTTTTATCAGTTTTTCTCTGACGATTTTAAAAATCTCTTCAAACTCAGGTGTTCTGTGGTGAATAGTCGGAACACTCATCGCAACTCTTATAATTTCAGGCGTTGGAGTGGGTCCGGGTGTAAAAAGCAGCATCTTTCAAACCTTAAAAAAAATAAGCATATATTTTAACGCAACAATCCTTGTTTTGAGTTGAGAGAACAATCTGTTTTGACATCAAATCAAAAGAGAAGCGGTATTGCAAAAAATGGAGATAAAAAGAGCGTTTTAATGATCCTTGTATATCCGCCGTTTCGTTCAATATATTTGGGAACTTTGGCTATTGATTTTTCAAATATCTTTTTTGACATGTAAAATAGATTTTTAACACCCCGCATGAAAGCAGGGTGTTTATATCTATTTATTTATACTCTATCTTTGGGCTGTTCCACTGTATAACGCCGCCAAGCTTGTCAAGATTCAGCTTATACAGATCATTATATCCTGCTCCGTATAAACTTCCATCTGATGTTTTATAGAA
>JAISXY010000100.1 GCA_031270285.1 Campylobacteraceae bacterium | reverse complement strand
TTGTACCCACTCAATGTTGCTGTTCGTAACAATAATAGCATCTATCTGATACTCTTTCTGAATGCCGTTTTTCAAAATATAATACTCTATGGTTTTTCTTATTTTTTCCATTTTCGCCGCAGTAATGCGTTCTAACGGATCATAACTGCCCGATGTCGCTTTCACTTCCACAAAATGTAAAATATCTTTATCTTCCGCAATAATATCTATCTCGCCGAAACGCGAATGATAGTTGCACTTCACTATTTTAAGCGACGCTTTTTCCAAAAACTGCTTAGCTCGCTCTTCAGCCTGCCGCCACAACGGTAATTTGCTTTTTTTCTTTGTAAAAAATTTGAAAAACATTTTTAATTATAAGATAATTATACTAAAGAGGAGTATAAAATTATTCGGCTAAAAAATCAAATCTCCTCTCTTTTATCGTCCGCTTTTTGCCTATATCACCCAATCAATTATTATATTATCCTCATCGCTTTTTTTTGAGCGTTTGGAGGCTTTATCCGTATATATCAAGTCTTGGTTTTTAAGACTTACATTTGTTTTGCCGGTAACGGAACGTGTGATAAAAACATTGCTGCCTATTACAACGCCCTCGCCTATGACAGTTTCACCGCCGAGTATGGAAGCTCCCGCATAAACTATCACACTGTCTTCCAGTGTCGGGTGTCTTTTTGTACCTTTTAACTTCTGCCCCGCTTTTAAAGAGAGAGCGCCCAGCGTTACGCCTTGATAAATTTTGACAAAATCTCCTATAACTGTGGTTTCTCCTATAACTATGCCCGTTCCATGATCTATAAAAAAGTATTTGCCTATTTTGGCTCCCGGATGTATATCTATGCCCGTCAGAGTATGCGCATGCTCGCTCATGATACGCGGTATCAGCGGAATACCAAGCAAATGGAGTTCATGAGCTATTCTATGTACGGTTATCGCAAATATCCCCGGATATGAAAAAATAACCTCATCTGTACTTGACGCCGCAGGATCTCCGTCATAAGCCGCTTGTACATCCATGGAGAGTATATCTCTTAAATTCGGAATCTTTTTCAAAAAAGCGTAACTTTTCTCCTGCGCACTCTTCATTATCTTCTCTTTTTGCAGTATATTATCTACGTCTTGCAGCATAAACGACTTATATATCTGCCTGTAAAGCCGCTCATAAATATATGTAATATGCTCGTTTATTGTAAAATCTACCGTTTTTACGCAATTTCTCTGTTTGTCAAAATATCCCGGAAAAAGCAGTTCGCGAAGCCGCAAAACTATATCTATAATCTCTTCATGTTCGGGCAGATTTTCGCAGTCAAAACTGTCGCAGTTAAGATGGCTTGTATGTTTATATTTTTTATAACTCTGAGCAATCGAAGGCGTAAGAGCGTTCAATTTTGTTTGTATGTCTTCTTTCAATATCTACTCCTTAATTTAATACTCCGCTATAGAGTTATCTATTTTGGAAGCCCACTCCATGATGCCTCCTTTAAGATTTAAAACTTTCCCCGCAAATCCCTCTTTTTTAAGCGCTTTTATCGCATATACGCTTCTGATTCCGGATTTGCAAAGGATAACGGACTCTCTGTTCTTATCTATCTCGCTTATGCGGCTTACAATGCTGTTCAGCGGAATATTGACTGAGTTTTTTATATTTCCCATCTCAAATTCAAAAGGTTCGCGAACATCAATTATATTTATTTTCTCATTTTTGTCAATCTTTTTCTTCAAAGCATGTACGCTGATATTTTTGAAACTGCTGATTTTAGGCGCTTTAAGGGCGCAAAAATCTTCATAATCAATGAGTTTTTTAATAGTCGGATTTTTACCGCAAACGGGACAATTTTCATCTTTTTGCACTTTTATCTGCGTAAATCTCATTTTCCATGCATCTAAAACAATCAATCTTCCTACAAGCGTATCCTCTGCTCCCAAAATCAATTTTATCACCTCATTTGCCTGAATAGAACCTACAATACCCGGCAACGCTCCAAAAACGCCGCCTTCTCCGCAGCTTGGCGCAAGTTCGGGAGGAGGCGGAAAAGGAAACAAGCAGCGGTAGCAGGCTCCTTTTTTAGCCCAAAAAACACTTGCTTGAGCATCAAAACGAAATATAGAGCCGTACGCAAGCGGTTTATCCAAAAGTACGCACGCATCATTTACCAGATAACGCGTCGGAAAATTATCCGTACAATCAACTACAATATCAAAATCTTTTATAATATCAAGCGCATTCTCACTTGTGATTTTTGTATCAAAAATACTCACCTGCACAAGCGGATTGAGCCGCTCTATACCCTCTTTGGCAGATTCGGTTTTGAGTCTGCCCACATTATCATTTGTATGGATAATCTGTCTTTGAAGATTTGTAACATCAACCATGTCAAAATCCACTATACCGATATTTCCCACGCCCGCAGCCGCAAGATAGAGCGCTGATGGCGAACCCAAAGCGCCGCCGCCGATTATCAAAACACTCGCATTTTTGAGCTTTCTTTGTCCTTCCAAGCCGACATTGGGCAGTATGATATGACGGCTATAGCGCGTTATCTCATCTTGTGTCAACTCCTCCATGATCTCCTCCTTTTTTGAATATGTAAATTATACAAAAAAATCGTATAATTTACATTTTATAACTTTTATCGTGTACAATATAGTATAATTCTATATTGGAGTTAGAAATTTATTATGAAAAATATCGTCTCATTGTTTGATAAGCTTCTAAATAACGTCTCTTTTTTAAATAGAACAAGACTTATACTTTTTGTATTGGCTTCTGGCATGGCATGCATATGTTTTTTGACATTTATTTCGCTTTTTGCGCTGAAATACGATCATGAGATGCTTTACGAAAACCGTATTTCAAATGTCCAGAAACTGGAAAAGATAAGCACTCTTTATACCAATGAAGTATTTTCGGCAATAGAGCAAAAACAGAGTGATAAACTCTCAAGCATATATGCAAAAATTGACGATATCTGGAATGAAGTAAAAACTGCCGAGATAAAAGAACCCGTTTTTCCCGCCAACTTTGCAAATTGGTGGCTGAGATTTTTCATGATTTACGATAAACCGCTCTCACCAAAAAGCGATTATAATATAGAAACGCAGATAAACACTCTCACTAAAAAAGTTAGAAACGGTTTTGACGACGATACGCTTATCAGCCTGCACAAACTCTCAGGCTTACTTTCGCAGCTTATTGATTTTCACTTAAATGAAGCGGCATTGGAAAAAGCACGGACAGACAGAGCTTTTACAAAAAGTATTATCCTTTTGCTGTTGCTTGTGGCTTTTGTATTTATCGCAAGCTCATATGCGACCTACTCTATACTCAAAAATATTCGCGAATTGCACAATTATCTTGAATTTGATGTGAAAAAAAAGACAAAAGAGCTTGAAGATTTGAACAGTTCACTTGAAGAGCGCATCAAAGAAGAGGTGGAGTTAAACCGCAGCAAAGACAGGATTTTGTTTCAGCAGTCAAAGCTCGCAAGTCTCGGAGAGATGCTGCAAAACATAGCTCACCAGTGGAGACAGCCTTTGGGGGCTATAAGTATGATAATTCAAAGTTTTGAGATAAAATACAAAGCGGGCAAACTGGATGATGATTTTATTACTTCAAGGGTACATGACGCTAAAATTCTTGCGCAAAATATGTCCGACACGCTTGAGGATTTTCGCACATTCTTTAATCCGAATAAAAACAAAAAAGAGTTTAGCTTAAAAGAGGTGATAAATAAATCTATTGATTTGAGCAAATATCCTCTTAAAAAAGCAAAGATAAATTTAACTGTAAGCAGCTTTGAAAACATACATATCTTCGGCTTCAAAAATGAACTCATACATGTACTTCTAAACCTCATAAGCAACGCCAAAGATGCGCTTTTGGGCAAACAGACGGAGCGGAAAATAGCCGTAAAAGTTGAATCTGATGAAACTTATGCGATAATCAAAGTCATAGATAACGGCGGCGGCGTGGATAATGATATAATATACCGCGTATTTGACCCGTATTTTACGACAAAACATAAAAGTCTGGGAACAGGTATCGGGCTTTACATGTCAAAACAGATTGTAGAAGAGCATATGCAAGGAAGTATCTTGTGCGAAAATACAGAATATGGCTTTGGAGGTAAAAAATCGTACCGATGTGCACTTTTTACGGTAAAGATTCCACTTTTTAAGGATAATGATGAATAAGCGGGATTATGGAATTTTGCTGGGATGCAGCATTTTATATATAGAAGATGAGATAGATCTTTTAAAACATACGAGTGTGATTTTGGAGGATTTTGTCAAAAATGTTTATGCCGTACAAAACACAAAAGAGGCATACGAGATAATCAAAAGTAAAAATATTGATGTGATTATTTCTGATATTTTACTGAAAAACGAAACGGGAATAGAGTTTTTAAAAAGAGTTGAAAATGAGCTTGACATACATATTCCCGCCATATTAACCACCGCATTTACCGATACGGAATATCTTGTGGATGCGATAAAGCTAAAGGTTGAAAATTACATTATAAAACCGATAAATATACGGGAACTTTTGGACTCCATGCATGATGTAGTGCTGCCCAAAACTCAGCAAAAAGAGATAGTCCGCTCTTATAATATCATCAAAACAATATCTGCCGTAACGGACAGCAAGCAGGTGGAAATTATCCGTTTTATTATCAAAAATTTGGACGAAGAGGGCATTTTGAACTACTCGTATTCGGATATCATGGAGAGAATTGATGTAAGCAAGCCGACGATTATCAAGCTTTTCAGACAACTCTCCAATAAAGGAATTTTAATCAAATTGCAAAATAAAAAATATAGATTTTACGAAAGCCGCCTGACGATACCAGAGTAATGATATAGACTTATTCAAAAGCAAATCAGGAAAGAGGCCATTTATCTTTCCCGATTTGATAATTGTTGTTTAACGCTCTTTGATGGCGGTATAAACTGCTGGATATTACTATTTATACTCTATCTTTGGGCTGTTCCACTGTATAACGCCGCCAAGCTTGTCAAGATTCAGCTTATACAGATCATTATATCCTGCTCCGTATAAACTTCCATCTGATGTTTTATAGAA
>JAISXY010000098.1 GCA_031270285.1 Campylobacteraceae bacterium | reverse complement strand
TTTCTGTTTAAACCGAAATTTTTGGATATTGCAAGCTGTGAGCGGAATTTTTTAAATCCTGCCCTTAAAAGCGGTATATCAAAGATATAAAGCAATCTGCGATAGTCATCGCCGCTGCCGAGTTTTGTTATTAAAAATTTCTCCAAAATATCCAAAATATCACTCTCCGTAAATTGCGCCGACATGAAAGCAGAATAAACCGACCGCCTTAACGAATAGGCGTTTTGACTTAAATTTAAAGGAGTTTTTTTTAAGTCAATATCAATACCGTTATCGGCAAAAAGGGTTTTTGCTTCCCGTAAAAATTTTTCTGCCAAAGCCTGTACATCTTCAGGGCGTTCTACAAGCGGCGGTATGGATATTTTAAGTCCGAAAAATATGTCGGCTATACTTTCGTCAATTTTTTTTGAAGCAGTCGCAATAATACGAGTCGGCTCTTTTGACAGAGCCTCTTTTAAAATAATATAATTGCTTATTTTATCAAAATGGCGAATAATCAGCGTTGAATTTGAACTAATCGCATTTAAAAGAGTATTTAAATCCGAACCGTCCACAATAGGCGCATCAACTATATTTAGCGCCAGCGTCATTTTGCCCACGCCTTTTTCACCGACAATAAGCGCATTTAAGTTAAGATTTTTCAGAAGATTTGCAAGTCTTCCCGCCTCTTTTGAGGCGCGGGAATTTGCTATAAAATTAGTGTTTGCCACAACAATCGCCGTCATCATGGTGATGTTCGCCGCCGCAGCAATCATCATCAAAACCGCATGAACATTGATGCGAGCCGGATACATAACCGCTTTTTAGTTCATCTTTGCTTGCATCTCTAACTTCCGCAACTTCTATTTTAAAATAGAGATCCTGTCCTGCCAAAGGGTGGTTAAAATCAATTGTAACCTCCTGTTCATTGAACTCTTTGACAATTGCTTGAACGGTATTGCCATCTTCGCCTTGACCGTAAAGCGTCATGCCGTTAGAGAGTTGAATACCTGCAAACTGTTCGGCAGGAAGCGTTTGAATGGCTTTGTCGCTATATTCGCCGTAAGCGTCTGCCGCTATCACGGTTATATCAGAACTGTCACCTTGTTTTAGATTGGCTATTTCACGCTCAAGTCCGGGAATAATTTGATTTTTACCCATGATAAAAGAGAGAGGCGCACTGCTCATGTTTGAATCAAGCAGATTGCCATTTGCATCTTTTAATTCATAAAATATTGACACAACCTTATTTTCTATGGCTGTCATTAATTCTCCTAAATTTTTAATATAAAGGTGGATTTTATCACAAATAAGATTTAGAATAGTTGAGAGTTTGCAAGAGGGTTTTTAAATCAATTTTTTAGTCCCAGTCGGTATAATACTCTATCTGATTTTTAAGGATTTTGGATTGACATTCGGAAAAATAGACTATATAAATATGCTCCCGTTCCATGTATTTTTAAAAAAATCGCGGTTTTCAAACTCTTTTAAACAGTCAATAGCTTATAAAAAAAATTATCCCGCAAGATTGAATGAGAAATTGAAAAAGCGGCAGATTGACGCTGCTTATATCTCAAGTATCGCAAGTACGCATAAAAGTTTTCGCACGATAAATTCGGGTATCGTAGCAAAAAAAGCAGTCAAAAGCGTCATCATACAAAAAGGCGTTTATGAAAAAGATCCGCACTCTGCAACATCAAATATTTTAGCTAAAGTGCTTGGATTGGAAGGAAAAGTTACAATAGGCGATAACGCTTTAAAACTTTACATGGAAAATCCAAGCAGATATATAGATTTGGGTGTGGCATGGCATATAAAAGAGAGGGTGCCGTTTGTTTTTGCAAGACTCAGCGTAAATAGTCATTACAGTTTTTTTAAGAAAACAGCCGACAAATTTAAAAAACAGAAGATTTTTATACCGCAGTATATTTTAGAAAGTTACGAACAAAAGCGAGGTATTCCAAAAAACGCCATCAAAGAGTATCTGAAGCTTATCACTTACGATATAGATACCAAAGCAAAAGTTGGATTGTATAGATTTTTGAGGGCCGCACGGCTTTTAAATCTGCAAAATCAACTGCGCTTATAAATCTTTATTTAAACTTAAATATATAAGTCCTTTGATGTTTCGGTACAAAAACCATATGAGAAGTATAAAAGATATGATACCGACGATGATAAGTAATACCATAAAAGGCGCGACAAGAGAAATTAAAGCGCTTTTATCAAATCCGCCCAAAAGTGATGCAATTAAAACTAATCCTATAACTAAAACAAGACCGTAAAGAAACATGACCATCATTGCTTTAAATTGATACGCGAAATGTTCCGCCAAATAGTCGTCTTCACAAATTTTTTTAAGTATAAAAGCTGTGATGAAGAGAGCGATAAATGTCACCCTAAACATTATGGAAAAGCTGCCTGCCAAATCGCTATGTTTAAAAAAAGCGCTTTGCAAAGCCGAAAATACGACTATAGCCAAATTTAAAATATAGATAGCAAAAGCCATGAATCTCATACACTATCCTTTTTAAGTTAAATTGCAGGTAAGTATAATACAGCCATACTTAATTTTATCTTCCGAGTTTTTCATGTAAGATTAAATATAAAGCTCCATACCAAAACTTAACTATTTTTTGGCGGCAAATCCTTATTTACAACCAAATATACCAAGCCATTGATATTTTTGTAAATAGCCCATATACCAAGTACGGTAGTTATGAGAATTGCAGAGTAGTGGCCAATTGAGTCCGCAATTATCTCAGGTGCAGTATTTCTTAAAAATATGCTTATAAATACGGAGGCGATATAAGAAAGAGAAAAAATCAATACTATTTTATGTTGATACTCAAAATGTTTTTTATAATATGCATCATCGCAAGCATTTTTGAGTAAGAAAACAGTAATGTAAATCATGATAAAGAAGAACCATACTGTTCTAAGGAATGCGTTATTAATGTAATACCAAAACTCTCCCGCACATAAAATAACTGTCATGATTAAATTTGTCAAGTAGATAGAAAAAGCTGTAGATTTCATACAAATCTCCTCTCAAAATTGCCCAAACAAATAGAACATTTTACTTCTTTTAAAAACCCCGCCACCTAAATCGCGCATTTTTATAAATCTTTATTTGCGGATAGATATGCCAAACCTTTGATATTTCTATACAAAAACCACACACAAAACACAAAAAGCGTAATATATAAACCAAAAATAAAATTTGTTATTAAAGTATATGAATTGATATCTAATAAATTCATTACATTCATTATAATCAGTAAGGCAACATAGATGATGACAAAAAACAGCGCAGTTTTAAACTGGTACCCGAAGTGTTTTTTTAAAAATTCATCATCGCTGACTTTTCTGATTGCGGAAGAAGAGGCACATATAATGATAAACACGAAAAATACCATTCTGGAAGGAATGATGTTTATATTACAATATGGGCATACAACTGCGATAATAACGCCTGCACATAAAGCAACCGATACGATTAAATTCAGCCAATAGATAGAAAAAGCCATGAATCTCATACGCTATCCTTTCATGTTAAATCGCCGATTAGTATAGTATGCCTCTACTTAATCTTCTCTTCTAAACTTTCTATATAAGCGTTTATGTCAAAATCTTTAACTCTTGCAACACCGTCTTCAACAGCCGCTTTGGCAACGGCAGGAGCAACCCACGCAAGCACTCTTTTGTCAAACGGTTTTGGTATCACATAATCCTTGCCGAATGAAAATTCCATGCCGCTGTATGCGCCTTTGACATAATCCGGCACAGGCTCTTTCGCAAGTTTTGCCAAAGCTAAAGCCGCAGCCATTTTCATATTTTCCGTTATCTTTTTTGCGCGCACATCTAAAGCGCCTCTAAAAATAGAGGGAAATCCGAGTACATTATTTACTTGATTGGGGTAATCGCTTCTGCCTGTTCCCATGATGATATCATCTCTAACTTCCGCCGCTTCTTCGGGCAAGATTTCAGGTACCGGGTTTGCAAGCGCAAAAATAATCGGATTTTTATTCATGGATTTAACCATATCCTGCGTGAGCAGTTTGGCGCGTGAAAGACCCAAAAACATATCCGCTCCTCTCATGGCATCGGCTAAAGTTCTCTCTTTTGTGTCGGTTGCAAATTCGCTTTTGTATTTGTCAAACTCTTCCCTGCCTTTGTATATTACGCCTTTAGAGTCCACCATAACGATATTTTTAGCGCCTAATGTTTTATACATTCTAGCACATGCTATGCCTGCCGCTCCTGCTCCCGATACTACTATTTTTATATCGCCGATTTTTTTACCGCCGATTTCAAGCGCATTCATGATAGCGGCGCTTGTTATTATCGCCGTTCCGTGCTGATCGTCATGCATGATAGGAATATCAACCGCAGCTTGAAGTTTTGTTTCTATATCAAAACATTCGGGCGCTTTTATATCTTCAAGATTGATGCCGCCAAATGTCGGGGAGAGTGCGCGCACAATCTCCACAAATGCGTCTATACCGTTTTCATCTACTTCAATATCGTACGAATCTATATCCGCAAACTTTTTAAACAAAACCGCTTTGCCTTCCATGACAGGTTTTCCTGCTACAGGACTTATTTTGCCAAGTCCCAAAACAGCCGTAGAATTTGTAATGACCGCTACTAAATTTGCTTTATTAGTATATGTATAAGCCAACTCATTATCTTTTTCTATCTCAATACATGGAACGGCAACGCCCGGACTATAAGCCATGCTTAAATCTTTAGCGCTTTTACATGCCGTTTTGACATTTATCCCTATTTTGCCGCCGATGTGATAATCTAATGCTTCTTGTTCTGTAATTTTACTCATTTTGTATTAATCTCGTTTTATATAAATTTTGTGAATTTTTCAAGCCGTGATAAAACGGCTTTTTGACCGATAACGTCCATAACTTCAAATATGGGAGGACTTACGGATGAACCCGTAAGGGCTATGCGTATGGGTTGGGCTATATCTTTTAATTTAAGCTCGTTTTTTTCTAAAAATTCATTTGTTATATTTTCAAAATCGCCGCTCTCGCCGTGTTCTTTCAAAAACAACAAATAATCTTTCAAATATCCCGCCGATAAAGGCGTTACAAATTTTTCAACCGCTTTTTGCTCATAACTTTCAGGCTCATTAAGTATGGCTTTTGTCATTTCAACAAGCTGTACTATATTTTTTGCGCGCTCTCTTAACATATCCGCCAAAAGTTCGGCATTTTTATTGCCTTTTATATCAAAACCGAAATTTAAAGCCTCATGCCAAACTCTTTTAGATGAAGCATTTTTAATGTAATGAGCGTTCAGCCACTCCAATTTTTGCTGATTATAAGAGGAGGCTGAAGCGTTTATATTGTGCGGGTTAAAAAACTTTATCATCTCATTTAGCGAAAATATCTCCTGATCGCCATGACTCCATCCAAGACGCACCAAAAAATTTAAAAGCGCTTCACTTAAGAAACCCATATTTTTATACTCCATGACATCCATTGCGCCGTCTCTTTTTGAGAGTTTTTTACCCTGCGGATTATTTATCATGGGAACATGGAAAAACTTTGGTATCTTAAATCCCAAAGCTTCATAAAGAATTATCTGTTTTGGCGTGTTTGATAGATGATCATCACCTCTTATCACATCTGTTATGCCCATAAGTGCGTCATCTACGACAACTGTGAAATTATATGTAGGCGTGCCGTCGCTTCGCGCTATGATAAAATCATCTAAAATATCTTCCGCTTTAAAACTGATATGACCTTTTACGCCGTCTTCAAATGCTATTTCTCCGCTCAATGGCGCTTTTATGCGTACAACAGGCTCTATACCGACAGGAGGAGTTCCCTTAAAATCTCTATATTTTCCGTTGTATCTTGGTCTTTGTTTGTTTGCTATCTGCTCTTCGCGCATAGCGTCAAGCTCTTCTTTGCTCATGTAGCAGTAGTAAGCTTTACCCTCGCTCAAAAGTTTTTCCACATACTCTTTATATATATCAAATCTTTGCGATTGGTAAATTATCTCTCCGTCATACGAAAGCCCCGTCCATTTAAAAGCTTCTTCTATCGCCTGCGCAGCTTCAATAGAATTTCTTTTAAGATCCGTATCTTCAATGCGGAGCAAAAATTTTCCACTGTTTCGTTTTGCCCATAAATAACTGTAAAGAGCGGTTCTAAGACCGCCGATGTGTAAATATCCTGTCGGAGAAGGAGCAAATCTTGTAACAACCATTGCCTTAATCCTAAATTAATTGTAAAAATTGCAACTATTTTTCTTGCTTTAATTTTGTTGATACAAAAAAAATGCTAATATTGCGCTTTTAAGTGCGACATTATATTGATTTTTGCTTAATAAAGGATTACAGTGATACTGAAAAAAAGTTTATTTGCCGCTGTTTGCGGATTTTTTTTAAGCGTTAATGCGAATGCTGTTTTAGTGGATGCGGTATCGGTTATAGTTGATAATGAACCCATAACTATTTATGAAATTTTCAGACTCTCTAACCAATACAATATACCTACAAAAGAGGCGTTAGACATACTTATAAGACAGAAATTGGAGTTGTTGCAGATAAAACAGATGAATATTCAAGTAGATGATTTTACGCTTAATCAACAGATAGAGCAGATAGCGGAAAAAAACAACATGAGCGTTCAAAATTTTTACAAACTGCTTCTTAGCGAGGGTATTTCGGCTGATATTTACAGGTCGGAATTAAAGCAAAAAATGCAGCGCGATAAACTCTATCAATATATCATAAGCGGCAAATATGAGAATATAGGAGAAGACCAGCTGCTTGTTTATTATAATAACAATCCCAAAGAGTTTGTAAAATTTGAGAGTTTTGATGTTATCAAACTTGAAGGCGATAATGCTCAAAATCTTGCAGATATCTCTTACGAAAGTGCGGCGGAGAGCGGGCAAAATATAAAACGCTCCGACGAAAAAATCTTTAGCGCAGAAGAAAATCCAAATATAGTTGCCATGTTATCTCAAACGGATATTGGCGCTCAAACGCCTGTCATGCAGTCCAAAGACGGATTTGTAAAGTATATCGTAACCGCTAAAAACGACGAAAGTATTATACCTTTTGAATATGCTAAAAATTCTATTATGGCAAAACTTATTTCCAGACAAGAAAATACGATTATAAAAGAGTATTTTGAAACTATAAAATCAAGGGCGAGCGTTACGGTAATAAGACTGCCGTAAATTATACGGCTTCTTTTATATCTCCTTGCAGATAAGGAGCTATATATCTTTGGTAACGAGGCGGTTTAAGTTTTGAAATATCAACCACAACCAATCCGTCTATGCAGTTGTTAAAATCAGGATCTACGCCAAAGTCTATAAACTCAACTCCGCCCTGTTCGCAAAGTTCCGAATACTGCTTATAAAGAGTCGGTACGCCGCATCCCATATTTGTCAGCATACTTTTAAGATAGATAAAATTTTCATGATAATCTTCCCCGCCAAATTTTGCAAAATCATTTTCAGATGAGACAATATATGGACACTTTGAAGTTGCGATTTGCTCCTTTGGCGAAAAGTGCAGTTTATAAAAAGAGACAAGCAGTTCTTTTGCTTCAAGAGGAAGCGCTCCTGAGATAGAAACGGGTCCAAAAAGATAGCGGCACTGCGGATATTTAGCCAAATACGCACCAATGCCATGCCACAGATAATCAAGCCCTTTTCTCTTCCAGTACTTTGGTTGTATAAAACTTCTGCCAAGTTCAATGCCATGCTCTAAAACATATCTCATTTTATCACCATAACGAAACAGGCTATAACTGTATAGTTTATCCAAATCATAATTCATTGCAAACTCATCAGTCGGAATAAACCTATAAGCTCCGATAATTTCACTGTTTCTAAAATCCCATAAAATCAAATGATAGTAATAATTATCGTATATATCCAAATCAAGACGACGTCCGCTGCCTTCGCCTACTGCGCGAAAAGATATCTCTCTTAAACGTCCGAGCTCATGAAGTATAAAAGAGTATGTCTCATTTTTTCGTCTGTACAGATATATTGCTTTTTCATCGGGCATAATGCCAAGCTTCTCACATGATTCAACTTCTGCTCTAAGAGATGCTCTGTCTTGAGGCAAAGCTATAGGAGCATCTGTATCCAAACATCCTGCTTTCCCTTTTCCTATCATATAAATATGACTGCGAAAACGTTTGGCTAACTCCTCTGTTGATAACTGTTTATCCTGTAAGGTAGAGCATGAGATACATTTGCCTATATGAATTTTCAAACATTTGCCGCGCTGTTTGAACATTTCATGCACAAGAAGATATGTGGACAGCGGTTTGCTGATAAAGGATGTGATATAAAAAAATGCAGAATTTCTACCCTTAACATGTACAGGCACAATAGATGCATGAGCTTTGGTAGCTAAACGCAAAAATCCGCTGCTCCATTTTCTATCCCGTACGCCTTTTAAGCTAATCCTTGACACTTCGCCCGATGGAAATAAAATCAGTGCGCCGTTTTTTTCCAAATGAGCCTGTATCTCTTTTATCTGACGGCAGTTGGCGTATCCACCCATATTATCTACAGCTATAAGTAAATTTTTAAGCGGCTCTATGGCTAAAAGTGTCTGATTTGCAACTATTTTTACATCCGGTCTAACACAAGCAACTGTTTTTAAAAGCGCCAATCCATCAATAGAACCTATCGGATGGTTTGCTACAAGCACAACCGCACCTTCTGCTGGGATATTTTCAAACTCAGATATATCTGTTTCGCACCTTATGTTAAAGTATG
This sequence comes from Campylobacteraceae bacterium, assembly GCA_031270285.1. GTDB lineage: Bacteria > Campylobacterota > Campylobacteria > Campylobacterales > Campylobacteraceae > JAIRKW01. The sequence goes on along the minus strand of JAISXY010000098.1, from coordinate 14,683 downwards.
AAAAAACTTGTTCTACAATATCAATTCCATGTAAATGCGGATATTTATTGCCAAACTCTACAAATTTCTTCTCTTGAAGCAATACTTTTAAAATGGGTTTTAACATTTTAACTTGCCATACCGCCAAATTATGTTTGCTTGCCTGTTCTAACAGTATATTTTCAACGCTAATCATAATTTATCCTTAATTAAAAACCAATCAACATTATAAAAAATATATGATATTTTAATGTAAAAATCAAAAATCATAAAAATATCAAACTTTTAAAAATTTAATTTTATTAACGGTATCAAATAAGAGTTGCGGAAAAGCTACAAAAATAAAGAAGCCGTGCTTTTAAACTTTGCACGGCTTTAGGAGTTAATGACTTGCTAAATAGTTAGTATCAAAATCGTTATTAATAAAATCCGAATTTTCCATCATCTTTTGATGGAATGTTTTTGTGCAGCTTATGCCTTCAATCGTGAGTTCGCTTAAAGCCTGTTTCATTTTTGCTATAGCGCGTTCCCTATTTTCTTCCCATACGATAAGTTTTCCTATCATAGAATCATAATGCGGCGGCACGACATAGCCTTGATATGCATGAGAATCCATTCGTACATTTCTGCCGCCGGGCGCTATATATTTACTGATTTTTCCCGGACTCGGAATAAATCTTACGGGATCTTCGGCGGTTATTCTGCACTCTATAGAGTGTCCTTTAAGTTGAATACTCTCTTGAGACGGCAGTTTTTCGCCCTCGCATACTCTTATCATCCACTCAATAATATCAAGTCCGCTTACCATTTCACTGACGGTATGTTCAACCTGAAGTCTTGTGTTCATCTCCATGAAATAGAAATTTTTATTTTCATCTACTAAAAATTCAAATGTTCCGGCACCTTCATATCCGATAGCTTTTGTAGCGCGGATAGCTGTTTCATGAAGTTTTGTTCTTGTATGTTCGTCCAGTAATATCGCAGGAGATTCTTCAATAAGTTTTTGATGACGACGCTGCATAGAACAGTCTCGTTCTCCGATGTGAACGGCGTTTCTATATTTATCGCCCATTACTTGTACTTCTATATGACGCGGTTTTTTGATAAATTTTTCCATATAAAGCGTACCGTCGCCAAATGCAGTTACTGCTTCGCTCTCTGCCGCTAAATATAATTTCTCCAAATCCTCTTTTCTTTCTACGACTCTCATGCCCCGTCCGCCGCCGCCAGCCGCCGCTTTAATAATAACGGGATAGCCTATTTCATCAGCATTTTTATACGCATCATGCAGATCTAATAATGCGCCGTCGCTGCCTGGAATAACAGGAACGCCTGCTTTTTTCATGACATCTTTCGCTTTTGATTTATCGCTCATCATAATCATAGCGTCTGCGCTTGGACCTATAAATTTTATCTTATGGTGTTCGCAGATTTCTACAAAATTTTGATTTTCGCTAAGAAAGCCGTATCCGGGAAATATCGCATCGCACTCGCTTATTTCAGCCGCTGAAATAATAGAAGGAATACTAAGATAACTTTGAGCGGATTTTTCGCCTCCGATACAAATAGAAGCATCCGCAAGTTGTAAATAGAGCGCATCTTTATCGGCTGTAGAGTAAACTGCGATAGCCTGTTTACCCATCTCCTTTATAGTTCGTATAGCTCTAAGAGCAATCTCGCCGCGGTTAGCAATCAGTATTCTTTTAATTGTACTCATTATAGTTTCTCCACGCTAAACAGCGGCATGTCAAATTCAACAGGCTGCCCGTCTTCAACTAAAATATCTACTATTCTGCAGTCAAATTCGGCATCTATTTCGTTCATAATTTTCATAGCTTCTACAATAGCTATAGGCTGTCCTTTTTTAACTACGCTACCGATTTTTACAAACGCTTCGGCGCCCGGAGACGGAGCTTTATAAAATGTGCCTACCATTGGGGATTTGAAAGTAGGGAGATTGTTTTTAGGAAGCTCCGCTGTCTCTTCTTGCGATTTGATAGTTGTTGTTTGTTTAAGTATGGGAACAGTCTGCACAACTTCATTTATAAATGCTTGCGAAGAAGCGTCTTTTCGCATCTCTATACAAAAATCACCTTCAGCTATTTTTAGTTTCGTCATACTGCTCTTATCAAAGATGCGTATTAACTCTTTAATATTCAAATCTTGTTTATTCATAATCCATATCTCCTGTTATTTTTACCGCAAAAAGTTGAGCGGCGCTTAATTGTGTTATAATATCATACTTCATTATAACTTGTTCTTAAGGATATATATATGGGTTTGAAAGCAGATAAATGGATAAGAGAGAAATCTTTGAAAGAAGAGATGATAAAGCCGTTTGAGAGTGGACAGATAGGTTCAAATGTTGTAAGTTACGGCGTTAGCAGTTATGGATATGATATACGGGTAGGAAGAGAGTTTAAAATATTTACCAATGTAAATTCTACCGTTGTAGATCCAAAAAATTTTGAAGATAAAAATATTATAGATTTTGAGGGAGATGTATGTATAGTGCCTCCAAACTCTTTTGCATTAGCAAGGACGATAGAGTATTTTAAGATTCCAAAGAATGTGCTTGCTATTTGTCTTGGAAAAAGTACATATGCAAGGTGCGGTATTATAGTTAATGTAACGCCTTTTGAGCCGGAATTTGAAGGACATATTACAATAGAGATTTCAAATACTACGCCGCTGCCCGCCAAAATCTACGCCAATGAAGGTATTGCGCAAGTGCTTTTTTTTGAGGGCGATACTCCATGTGAAGTTACGTATAAAGATAAAGCGGGAAAATATCAAGGGCAAAAAGGGATAACTCTACCCCGCATATTAAAATAAAACTTCGCCCTGCCGCTTAACAAGGCAGGGTTGCAAGTTTTTAAAACAGTTGTCTGTTTGATAAACGGTCAGGTTTTAAAATCTACTTTTATGCGGTTATTTTCCAAGTTTATTTAGCAGTATCCTTTTGCCTATTTCAACGCCCGGCTGGTTGTAAGTATTTATTTCAAGCAGCAATCCGCACAAAGAGGTCAAAAGCTCAAAATAGTATATGAGATAACCCGCATGATATGCGTCTGCTGTTGTTAAAACTATCTCGTCTGTTATCACACCCTCATTTACTACGCTTTTCATAGTTGCAACTGCCTGTTCATTTAGCAGCGCTGCCGCACTTACGCCTCTTTTCAGATTGACTTTTTCTATATATTTTAAAGAAATGTCCGGAATTTGCATATCGTCCGCCATATTTTCAACTCTTATGAATGTTACGCTTTTATCTTTAGGACCTTCCATTACAAGCTGCAAAAATGAGTGCTGGTCTATTGCTCCTATAAGTCCCACAGGCGTCAATCCTATACGCTCTTCACCCCTTTTTTTACCTAATGACTCTGCCCACAGCTGTACAAACCATGCATTAAAATCTCGGAATATATCCGAATAAGAAAACAGTATGTTTATATTTTGCCCGCTTTTTACGGTATAGGCAAGAGCTTTTTTAAAAAGCGTGTCTAATTTGCGTCCGAAAAAATTACTTCTGCACTCCGCCGCTCCCTCTAAAAGTTTTATGGTATCGATTCCGCAAAGCGTTAAAGGCACAATTCCTGCCGCACTTAATACGGAAAATCGTCCGCCGACATTTTTCGGGATAAAAAAACTTTTTAATCCATACTCATTTGCGAATTTATTCAGAGCCGAACCGTTGTCTGTAATAACGGCAAAACGCCTGCTGAAATATTTATCATGTGGAAAAATATCAAAATGTACCATAACGATTTTAGCGATGGAGATAGTGTCCAAAGTAGTTCCGGATTTGGATATAAGCAAAAATATGCTCTCGTCAAGTTTTATATTTTGAAGAGTTTTTTTAATGCTGACAGGGTCAATATTTTCCAGAAAATAGAGGTTGGGCATATCGCTTTTTTTCTCGCAAAACAGCATGGAATACAGAGCTTTTGTTCCCAAAGAACTGCCGCCTACGCCTATAACTACGATATTTTTTATATTTCGCAGTCCTGCTCCCCATGTTCCTATATCCAACAATAGTTTTTCGCCGTTAATCGGCAAATCATAGTAACCGACCGCATTTGATTTATATTCTGCAGAGATTTTATTCCAAAGTTCTTCCGTTTTAGGCGTAGATGGTATATCAAAATAGAGTGTATTTGTAAACAACTTAAACTCCTTTTGAAAATAAGATAAATCGGCACATATTATATATAATTTTAGCTTTAAATTCACGATTTTTTAGGCAGTTTTTGTTAAAATAGTAAAATGCAGACAATAAATGAGATAAATTTTTGCCGCTATGAAGTTAAAAAATCAATCTTTATAGCTTATGCAGCGCCAATTAAAGAGTTTGATACCTTACATGCAGCATTGAAAACAAAACATCCGAAAGCTGCCCATATTGTCTGGGCATACAGAACATTAAATGAATTTGCCCAAATAGTAGAAAACGGCAGCGATGACGGCGAACCCAAAGGAACATCAGCCCAGCCTGTGCTTAATGTATTGAGAGGCGCCGAGTTTGTAAACATTTCTATTTTGATAGTGCGCTATTTTGGCGGTATAAAACTTGGGTTAGGGGGGCTTGCCAGAGCTTACTCTGCGGCGGCAAAAATGGTTTTAAATGAAGCAAAAACCACTCTTTATGAACAGAAAGAGGAGTTTATATTTTCCTGCAAATATGCTTTTGTGCCGCGTACCGAACACTTTTTGCAAAAAATCGGAGCAGCATTTGAAGATAGGGATTTTGGTATAGATAAAGTTGTCTGGCATCTTCAACTGACTTTGCGTCAAAAAGAGGAGTTGAAAATATTTTTGGATACATGTTTATAAAAGAATAAAACCAAAAAAAGCAGGCGGATATTAACGCCGATAAGCCGCACTAAAATATCTTCATGTTAAAAATTATAACTTTGCACTGTCTCAAATTGTTTTATAAGATTCCATAACGCCACGCTTACGATACCTGCGAAAACTCCTGCCAAAAGATCATCTCCGACAACGCCGAGTCCGCCTTTGACATTGCGGTCTATGCGTCCTATAAAAGATGGTTTGAGTATATCAAAAAACCTGAAAAATATGATAACTATCAAGAGTTGTATTGCGCCTACCTGCGAGCCTGTAACGGCTAAAAAGTCCGCTGAAATGCACATTGCCAGCCAAACTCCGACAACTTCGTCTATAACTATATGAGCGCTGTCATGAGTGTTTGCTACCGATTCGTATCTGTTTATAATACTTATGGCTATAACGCTTATCAAAACAGTAAGCAAAAAGAGTGTGCTTACAGGTAAAATTTTTAAAATTATCCACCCAAAACATGCGCCCGCAATTGTTCCCGCTGTTCCCGGAATTTTTGGACAAAGACCCGAATAAAAAAATGTCAAAAATAGTTTTTGCAAAAGCTCTCCTTCAAGTCAAAGATGTTGTCTGATAAAGTTTCATCAGCTCTATATAAAAGTCTTCCTCGTTATGTATCTCTATAAGTCCCATGCCGGGAAATAGATCGTCATAGATTTGCGCCACATTTTTAAAACGGTTAGGGCAGATACTGCTTAAAATAATAGCCGATATATCTTTACGCATTAACATGGCAGGCGGCAAGATCCCCTCTTTTAAAAGAGCGAGCAGCGAAGAAGAGTTATATTTGATATGATGGTGCATGCCATGAGGGCAGGTTTTGGCGCTGACTAATGTGTTGCATTCGTTACAAAAGACAAACCGCGACACAATCTCTATATGCGCCATCTCCTCGCATTCGTCAAATGAAGTTTTAAGACGATTATCATCATAATAAAAACCGATACCGTTGTGATATTCGCCTACGACTAATGTATCGCACCCAAGACATTTGGCGATGATGCCGTGAGTTATAGCATTTGAACAATCTTCCCCAAGATAGTTATTATCAAGCGGTATAACCAAAACACGATTTTTATGCAGATAATTATCTACAAAATATTGCAGAGTCTTTTTGCGCAGTGCAAATGGCAAAAGCTTCTCATGTTCTTTGGAATTAAGCAAAAAAATAACAACCAGGTCGCTCTTTTCAAGCGTTATTCTTACAAGTCTCTCATGCGCTCTGTGAAAAGGATTGGCAACCATCATGATAGCAGAGACGCTTCCTGCGCCAAGCTTTGCTTTAGTCTCTTCTATCTGCAGTTTAATACCTTTTGTATAATCAGAATTTTCAAGCTTTGTCAGGCACTGCGCCATCTCTCTATCTTTTCTTAATGTCATATCGTTTCCTTCTCTCCCATAAACTTTTTCTTGAGATTCCAAGTTTTTTTGCTAATTCCGTATCAGGAAGTTTGTCTTGAAAATGCAGTAAAACGCTTTTTATATAATCGTCAATCGTAAGGATATTTATCTTTTCAAAAAAGTTATCATTTGAATTTATATGTACCGTTTCATACGGCGTTTCTTCATGAGGATTTGTAGAAGAGAGAATAACCCTTTTATGTTCTATTATATTAAATATTTTACTTTTTTCACTGTTTTTAATCTCTTGCAGATTGACTATGTACATCAACGCAGACGGATCATTTTTGGCTATTTTATCAAGCGCATTTTCTGATGAAAGAGATATAAAATTAAACTGTTCTCCAAACTCTTTGGCATATCCAAATACAAGGGCATCCGCATAAGTCTGCAAAGAGCTTGTTACAAGAAGCGGTGCGCCAATTTTTTTGCCGATACTCTCTCTGGGTATTTTATTTAATAAAAGATTATCTATATAGTCGTTGAGCGTCCTATTTTCGGCAATAAGCGTTTTATGGAGCTGCAAATGCTGCAATTTTCGCAGCAGTTCCTCTATCATGAAAGGCTTTTGAATATAATCGCTTGCACCCGCTTTGATAGGATTTAATATCGTGTCCGAACTGATATAAGAGATAAGCAGTATAATTATGGAATTTTTATGTTTTTCAATAATAGGATAAAAATTCTGCCCGGATATATTTGTGGAAAGCAGTACAGCGTCATATTTTTCATTTCTTAAAGCATCTTTTATATTTGTAACTATTTCACACAAATAGCCTGCTTCTAACAGTTTAGCCGAAATACTTTGTGCCAGATAGAGTTCATTTTCAACAATTAAGATTTTCATCTGTTGTCCAATCATAATATTTAATATTCGCTACCGCTTGCACGGCAATGCCCTCCTCACGCCCGATAAAACCCATATTTTCAGTTGTTGTAGCTTTTATATTTACATGAACTGGAGATATATTTAAAATAGATGAAAGTCTTTTTGATATAGCCTGTTTAAACGGCGAAACTTTAGGTTTTTGCGCGATAATCGTAATATCGCAATGAACAATCTCAAATCCCACCCGCATCAAAAAAAGTACAACTTTTTCAAGAAGCTTGGTTGAGTTTATATTTTTGTAAGCAATGTTAGAATCAGGAAACCACTCGCCTATATCGCCGGCTCCCGCTGCACCCAATAGCGCGTCTATCAGCGCATGTATTACTACATCTCCGTCAGAGTGCGCCGCAAAGCCGTAACTATCTTCTATTTTGACGCCCCCAAGATACATTATTTTACCTTTTTCGTATGCATGAGCATCAAAACCAAATCCTGTAAATATCTCTTGCAAAGGCGGAGAAAGCAGCGAAAGAGGACTGTTTTTTGCGTTAGTAAGCGTAATTTTTTCAGCTCTTATGTCGCCCAATATATATTTAACGCTTCCGCCGCATGAGACTATGGCGCTGCTCTCGTCGGTAAAATCGCCGCCATTTAAAAGAGCCTCTTTTAAAATTTTGGTTTTGGAGAGTTGAGGCGTTTGTATCAGTTTTACTTTATCGCGGTTTATAGCATTTTCTTCGTATATCACGGTATCCGTTACAGGAAGATACGGCACGATAATATCGGCGCTTCCTGCTTCGTCTAAAAGTCTTTGAGTGAGAGTTTTCGGTACAAAACATCTTGCCGCATCGCTTACTAAAACATATTCGCTGTTGATATACTGAAGCGCATTTATAAGAGAGTTTTGTCTTGTCGTGCCGCCTTTTACGATTTTAAAATCGCAGAATTTATACATGTAGGGCAAATCGTCGGCGCTTCCCGTTACTATTATCTCTTTAAAAGCATAACTTGAAGCGATAGAATTTGTTACGTTAAGCCACAATGGAGTATCGCCGATTCTTAACCACTGCTTTTTGGTTTTTATTTTGAAACGACTTGATTCGCCTGCACTTAATATAACTAACGATATATCAAGCAATTTCATGTCCTTTTAATTGGAATGTTACGATATTATACACTCTAAAAGCTTTTTTTTATCTTTTTTGTGTTACATTCCTTTATCTCAAAAATAATATACAATCGGTTCTTTCAGCGATATATAAATGTTTTTCATGAGATGAAATGTAGAAAACCGATACATTTTTACGAGGAGATGAAGTGTTAGATACTGAAAAGGTAAAAAAGATACTCAGTTCTGTTACTTATCCTGAATTTCAAAAAGATATAGTAGCTTTTGGCTTTGTAAAAAAGATAGAATTAAAAGAGAACAGAGCTTTTATAGAGTTAGAGATACCCTCCGCCAATCCTAAAATTGCTTTGAATATCAAAAAGAGCGTATCGGAAGTTTTAAAAAAAAGCGGTATAGAGAGTGAAATTGCTATCCGTCAGCCAAAACAACCTGAACTCAAAAGTAACTTTAAATCAGGTAAAAATATAGTCCCAAATGTTAAAAATTTTGTCATGGTAAGTTCGGGAAAAGGCGGCGTGGGCAAATCTACAACGACCGTTAATCTTGCGCTTGCATTAATGGAGCAGGGCAGAAGAGTCGGCATTTTAGACGCTGATATTTACGGACCGAATATCCCGCGAATGCTTGGCGTAACAGATCAAAAACCGGAAGTTGCGGAAGGCAGAATAAAACCTCTAAAAGTTTATGGAATTGAGATGATGAGCATGGGCGTTTTGATGGGCGAGGGACAGTCTTTGATTTGGCGCGGAGCTATGATAATGAAAGCTATAGAGCAGCTTTTGGGCGATGTTTTATGGAGCGATCTGGATATACTTTTTATAGATATGCCCCCGGGCACAGGAGATGCGCAACTCACATTAGCGCAAAGCGTTCCCGTAACATGCGGTATATGCGTTACAACACCGCAGATTGTTGCGCTTGACGATGCGGCAAGAAGTCTTAGTATGTTTGAAAAACTGCATATTTCAGTAGCGGGCATTATAGAGAATATGAGCGGATTTGTTTGTCCTGACTGCGGAAAAGAGTATGATATATTTGGACGCAAAAACGGAAGCGAACTTGGCAGAAAATATAACACCGCCGTTTTAGCCGAGATACCTTTGGAGCAAAAAATAAGAGAAGGCGGAGACAGCGGCAAACCCGTTATGATATTTAATTCTGATACGATAAGCGCTAAACGCTACAGAGCCGCAGCCGCAGCTTTATGGCAAAAAATAGAGCAGCTTTTGGGCGATAATAGCGAGATTCAGCCTGTATTATGATATACTTTATGTAAAACAAAATAAAAGCGAATTGATAAAAAGAATTTTTGACGCTTTATATATTGAATGCTAATATACGCAGTCATAGTAAGGCGATAGAATTTTTGTCAAAGCATTTATGATAAAAATATAAAAACTCAAAAAGCAGGATTATTAAGGAGTTATCATGAAACCAATAGAGAGCGAAAAAAAATTCAAATGGTATGTAGATGGGATAAAAAAGATAGACGGTTACCGTGAACCCATAGGATTTGGCATAGCAAGAGTAGATAGAGGACAACTGCATAACGAAAAAATTTTGCAGGCAACTTTTCCTTTGGTAAACTGGAAAGAGAATTATGATTCTGCTGCCGCATTTATAGGCGCTTTGATAGAGAGTGAAGTTGAGGTGGATTTTAGCGGAAGCGAATTTGTTTGCGATATAAAAAAGAAATTTGTGAAAAATGCGGCGAATATTTTTGACATCTATCTAAAAAAAGCATACGGCAGCAATCACTGCAATGTACAGGTCATAAAAAATCTCTATCAAATATCTCAAAATGAGGGATTAGAGAATAATTTCAGAATAGTTTTTTTATTTGATGATGATCAATGCAAATCCATTGAAAGCGTCTATCTAAAACTCTATGCGCTCTCTTTAGGCAAAGCTCCGCTTCGTTCGTTAAATCTAAATGGCATATTCGGACTTTTGGAAAATGTCGCATGGTCTGTGAATGTGCCTATTGAACTTGAATGGTTAAAAGCCAACGAAATAGAGATGAAATTGGACGGCTCGTATCCGTTTATAAGCTCAATTGATAAATTTCCCCGCCTTTTGCAGCATGTCATACCTGAAGAGAATGTTCGTATCATGGATGCTTCAAAAGTTAGAATGGGCGCATACTTGGCAAAAGGAACGGCTTTAATGCCCGGTGCGAGTTATATCAATTTTAATGCAGGAACAACAGGCGCCGTTATGGTGGAAGGACGCATAAGCTCATCTGTAGTAGTCGGCGATGGAAGCGACATCGGCGGGGGTGCGAGCATACTTGGAGTGCTTAGCGGTACGAGCGGCAATGCCGTATCTATCGGCAAAAATACACTGCTTGGCGCTAATTCCGTTACAGGCGTGCCGCTTGGAGACGGTTGTATCGTAGATGCCGGTGTAGCAGTGCTTGAAGGCACGAAAGTATCCATCTCAAAAGAGCAGATGAAGTCTATCATTGAGATAAATCCGAAATTTAAATTCAAGCAAAAAGACAATGGCAGCGGATATATATTTAAAGCTATAGAGTTGTCGGGCTTGAACGGTTTACATTTCAGAAGAGACAGCCAAACAGGCGCAATGACAGTCAGCAGGTCAAATAGAAAAGTAGTTTTGAATGCGGACTTGCATTAGTTTTTAGTTTTGTTTAAAAATATCAAAAAACAGAGCCAAATAATTTAAATATATTACGTCTGTTAAAGCGCATAAAACCAAAAAATCTTTCATTGCTTTGCATGTTCTTTTTTGGATTCCCGTTTTCAAGGAAACATTTCAGCAAGCCGAAAGCGCTTCGCTTGTTTTCAAGGAAACATTTTGCTTACGCAAAAGCACTTCGCTTGTTTTGGATACCCGCCTGCGCGGGAATGACGAAGAGGGGATACGGGTATGACAGAGGGGACATGGGCATAAGAGAGTGGTCATGGGAATGACAAAGGGAATGTGGTATAATGGAGAAATGTGTCATTCCCTCATGCCAAAACAATCCAAAAAAACACAGCCTTTTTTATCTACTTCTTTTCCAATGCCACTACGCCGTTTGTTGCCGTTTGTATCACTTGATCACCTGTTTTGAACGCATCTTTATTGATTTTAAATATATCTTTTTTGGATTTGTTCGGATAATCTATCTGGCTTAAAATATGGCGTATTGTATTGAGTCGCGCCTTTTTTTTGTTATCGGAATAGACAATCGCCCATGGGCATTCTTTCGTGTGAGACGCTAAAAACATTGAGTATTCGGCTAATGTATATTGATCCCATAAATCCTGCGCTTTTTCATCTATAGGGGAGAGTTTGAAATGCTTCAGCGGGTCTTGTTTGCGCTTTTCAAAGCGTCTTTTTTGCTCCTCTTTCGTAACGGAAAAGTAAAATTTAAATATTTTAACGCCTGAACCTGCGATGAGCGATTCAAATTTCGGTACCTCTATCAAAAAGTCCTGATACTCCTCTTTTGTACAAAATCCCATGACAGGCTCTACTCCCGCACGGTTATACCAAGATCTATCAAAAAATACTATTTCACCGGCTGAAGGCAAATGTTCTACATATCTTTGAAAATACCATTGCGTACGCTCTTTGTCGGATGGTTTCTCAAGAGCTACAACGCGCGCGCCTCTGGGATTGATATGTTCGGTTATGGTTTTTATCGTACCGCCTTTGCCCGCCGCATCGCGTCCTTCAAATATGATAAGTATCCTAAGTCCGCTCTCTTTGACATGTTTTTGCAGTTTCAAAAGCTCTATTTGAAGCTCTTTTACTTTTTTTTCATAGTCAAGCTTACTCTTTTTTACCCAAATCTGTACAAAATCTTCTCTGTTGTCATTTGTCTGTTTTGGTTGCTTTTTTTTCTCCGCTTTTACCTCTTTTACCTCTTCTTTTAAACCGCTATCTATGGACTCTTTCTCTTTGGAATTTTTACCCATGTTTTTTCTCCGCTGTTAAAAATTTACTTTAATCATAACCTACAAAGGCTTAATATGTTGTTTATCAACATTAGGTAAAATTATCCAATCAAATTTTAAGGCTATTAATGTTGCGAAGAATTTTCTTGATTTTATTATTGACATGCGCTTCCATTTTTTCACAGCAGATGAAAATAATCCCTCCCGAAGAAGCTTTCAGTGTAAAATTTGAAGAAAAAAACGATTATATTATTATCAAAATAGAGATGAATGAGGGCATATATCTGCTTGCCGATAAATTTGGCGTAGAAGTTATTTCGCCCAAAAAACTAAATCTCACAGATACGCTCTCTTCCCAAAAGCCTGAAATTTTTAAAGAGCAAAATGTATATTTTAACTTTTATGAGACAGCCATCTCTAAAGAGTATTTGCGTTTCAACAAAATAAGCGGCAAAACAATTTTAAGAGTGGATTATCAAGGTTGTGCGGGCGGCGGGATCATCTGTTATCCGCCGATGAATGCGGTTTATAGCACGGATATTTCAAAAAGTACGGGTTCGGAACAGAGCAATATCGCAGATATGCTTCAAAATAGCGGCTTTCTTACCGTACTTTTAAGCTTTTTCGGTTTTGGGTTGCTGCTCTCTTTGACGCCATGCACTTTTCCAATGATACCGATACTTTCATCTATCATAGCCAAACAGTCAAAACAGAGTATGACGCTGAAAAAAGGGTTTTGGCTGTCGTTTATATATCTGTTTTTTATGTCTCTTGCTTACATGATAGCAGGTATTGCGGCGGGACTTTTTGGTTCAAGCATGCAGGTTTATCTGCAAAATCCTTGGGCAATAGGCATATTTAGCGCCGTATTTGTTCTTTTATCACTCTCCATGTTTGGATTGTACAGATTTCAATTACCCTCTTCATGGCAGATAAAATTTTCTAAATTTAAATCTCATGGAGTATTGGGAGTAGCTTTAATGGGTTTTGCCTCATCTTTGATAATCGGTCCTTGCGTAGCCGCACCGCTTGCGGGAGCATTGATATACATAGGTCAAAGCGGAAATGCGGTTTTGGGCGGAGCAGCTCTGTTTGTCATGAGTATGGGCATGGGTGTGCCGCTGCTGGTAGTTGGAGCAAGTGCGGGCAGATTTTTGCCGAAACCCGGATTTTGGATGGATATAGTGGGGCAGATATTTGGTTTTATCATGCTTTTTGTAGCGTTATATATGCTTTCGCGTATTGTATCTGCAAATATTTCATTGATATTATGGTCTGTTTTAATAACTGTTTTTGGCATCTATCTTTTTATGACAGGTTCAAAATTCAAGTTCAAAAAGGTATTTAGAATTTTTGCCGTTTTAATATTTATATATGGTATTTCTCTTCTAACAGGCGGGATTTTGGGCGGCAGTTCATTTAATGCGCTCGTAAATTTTAAAGCCGAACAAAGTTCAAAGCTGCCTCTTGATTTTATAACGATAACAGACACAAAAGAGCTTGATTTGGCGGTAAAAAACAGCATAAAGCCCGTCATGGCAGAGTTTACGGCAGACTGGTGCGCTATCTGCACGGAGTTTGAAGAGAAGACTTTAAGTCAAAAAAGCGTACAAGACGCACTGGAAGAGTTTACGCTTTTAAGGATTGACGTAACAAAAAACAGTGATAAAGATAGAGAGTTGATGAGGCGTTTTTCGCTTTTTGGACCTCCTGCGATTATTTTTTTTAAAGACGGCAGAGAACTTGCGGATATGCAAATAGTAGGCTTTAAAAATGAGCAGGAGTTTTTAGCGCATATAGAAAAAGTGAAACAGTGATGGAAGTTTTGGTAGTATTGGAGATAAAATGGCTTTCAAATAAAGAGAAGTTTGAAGAGTATATCTTAAAAGAAGGCTTTGAGAGTGTTTCGGGTGAACCTTTCGCATATATGGGCGTGAGTACGACTCCCGTTTTTAATACAAAAGCTTATATATTTGAAGTTTTTTCCAAAGCTTTTGAGTTGGCGGCGATAAACGAGTGCAAGCTTATCTGCCAAATCGGCTCAAATCCTGCGGAAACATATTTTTATAAGAAAGACGATTTTTTTACGGAGTTGAAGTAAACCAAAAACAGCAAACGCTAAAATCAGGAAATAAAATAAAACAAAAAAACCCACTGCCATATCTGTGAAAACAAGCGAAGCGCTTTCGGCTTGCCGAAATGTTTCCTTGAAAACGGATATCCAAAAAGAAACAACAAAAATGTTTTTACGGAAAAATGGATTTTTGACAAATCGTCGTCATGAGAAGATGGATTCCCGCCTGCGCGGGAATGACGAAAGGGGAGGGCGGGAATGACGGGAATGGTTGTATCTTTTTGGATTGTCTGGCGTGAGTGAATGACATGAAAGGAAACGGGAATGACATAAGGAAGGAGGCAATGACGAAAAGATGTGTCATTGCCATATGCATAAAATTCATCAAATGATATTTATATCCACGCTCTCTCCGTTTAGTATTTTATTCATATTTCTCATGGAGCAAAATTCGCCGCACATGCTGCATGTATCCTCTTTTTGCGGTTTGGACTCTTCTCTGT
>JAISXY010000084.1 GCA_031270285.1 Campylobacteraceae bacterium | reverse complement strand
TAATTATACAAAAACTACTTTTAAGAAAAATTAATTTCTACATATATTTTTGTAACACTTCCGGTATTTTTACTTTTCCGTCTTTTGTCTGGTAGTTTTCCATGATAGCTATAAGCGTTCGGCCTACTGCCAAAGATGAGCCGTTTAGCGTATGCGCAAGGATATTTTTTTTGTCGCTTTTGTAGCGGATTTTGGCGCGGCGCGCTTGAAAATCCCTTGTATTTGAGATGGAACTTATCTCTCTGTATCTGTTTTGTCCGGGCAGCCAAACTTCAAGATCTACCGTTTTTGCCGCACCAAATCCCAAATCCCCGCCGCACAAAAGCAAATGTCTGTGCGCCAATCCAAGAGAGCTTAAAAGATCCGAAGCGCATGAGAGCATTTCGTCAAATACTTTCTCACTCTGCTCTTGCGTTGTGATGGATACAAGCTCCACTTTGTCAAACTGATGCTGCCTTATCATGCCTCTTGTATCGCGTCCGGCACTTCCGGCCTCTTTTCTAAAACATGCCGTATAACAAGTAAATTTTATCGGCAAATCTTCCACATCAAGTATCTCGTCTCTAAAAAGATTTGTTACGGGAACTTCCGACGTTGGTATCAAAAACAGCTCTTCGCCCTCTATCTTAAAGAGATCCTCTTCAAACTTCGGCAGCTGCCCTGTTCCAAAAAGCGATTCGCGATTTACGATATAGGGCACATTTACCTCTTTAAAGCCGCGCCCTCTGTTAAAGTCCAGCATGTAGTTTATCAAAGCCCGCTCAAGTCTTGCCGCTTCATTTTTCAAAACGCTAAACCTGCTTTTTGCAAGCTTTACGCCTCTTTCAAAATCTATCCATTCAGGCTCTAACGCCCAATGCTCTTTGGGTTCAAAATCAAATACGGGTGTATCCAAAACCTTTTTAAGCTCAATGTTTTCGCTCTCGTCTGCTCCTTCAGGAACATCGCTATCAGGGATATTTGGCGTAGTTTCGGCGATAAGGAGCAGTTCGCTTTCAAGGTTTTTGACCTCTTCGCCTGCTTTTGCTATCATCTCTTTATTGGCGTCAAGTTTTATTTTAAGTTCATTTGTATCTTTTTTCTCTTGTCTGAGCTGTCCGAAAAGCTTGCTATTGGCGTTTTGTTCCGTTTGTAAAGACTCCAGATACTGCCTTTTTGCTTTTAAGGCAAGCGATATATTTTTAAGTTTTTCAAGCAGTTTCAAATCTACATGTTTCTTTTGCAAAGCCTGAAATACGGTATCAAAGTCATTTTGAAGCAGTTTTAAATCAAGCATATTTTTCCTTATCGGTAAATTCCGACGCTTTGTCGTATTTTGTCTATCATGGGCAGAGCGATCTCTCTGGCTTTGTATGCGCCCTCTCTTAAAATGTCTATTATCTCTCCATGATGAGCGTCATAATAGGCTTTTTTCTCTCTGTGCGGGGCAAAATAGTCCCAGATAAGCTCTTTTAGATAAGCTTTAAAATGTCCATGCCCTTCGCCGCCTTTTTGGTAACGATTAGCCAGCTCATTTTGAGCGTTTTTGTCTAAAAACAGTTTTGCCAGCGCAAAAACATTGCAAGTGTACGGATCTTTCGGTTCTTCTACGGGCGTTGAATCCGTTACGATTTTGCCGACTCTGTTTTTTAACTCTTTTTCGCTCAAAAATATATCTATCGTATTGCCGTAACTTTTACTCATCTTTGCGCCGTCAAGTCCGGGAACTGTGGCAAGATTTTCATCTGTTTTTGCTTCGGGGAGAGTAAAAATATCTCCATGATCGTTATTGAATTTTATAGCAATATCGCGAGTAATCTCCACATGTTGTATCTGATCTTTGCCCACAGGCACTCTGTTTGCGCTGTAAAGCAGTATGTCCGCCGCCATAAGCACGGGATATGAAAACAAGGCGTGATTTGGCGCTATGCCTTTTGCTACCTTGTCTTTATATCCATGCGCGCGCTCCAAAAGTCCCATGGGAGTATAAGCGGAGAGTATCCAGTACAGCTCAAGCACCTCTTTTACATCAGACTGCACCCAAAAAGTCGTTTTATCGGGATCTATGCCAAGAGAGAGCAGAGTTGCCGCCGCATCAATTGTATTTTCTCTTAGTGTTTTAGCGTCTTTTAGCGTTGTTAGGGCATGAAGATTTGGAATAAACAAAAACAGCTCGTCATTTTGCTGCAAATCCAGCATCTGTTTTATCGCACCGAAATAGTTGCCAAGATGCAAAGCGCCTGAAGGCTGAATGCCCGTTAATGTTCTCATGTATATTTTTCCTAAAGTTTTTTTATTCTAATAATAATTTACTGAATATCTATTTTAAAGAGTCATTGGCGTCAGCGCAATTTTGGGCAAATATGTTAGTTATTTTATCATTCAGCCAAATACTGTTTTGAGTGCATATGCCTTTCAATTCCAAAGCAGCTCTTTGATCACGGATAAAATAATTAATGCCAAATCTCACTTTGTTGTATTGTTCAACGCTCGGAGGAATCTTTTTTACATCGCTTTCTATTTTGTCCACAATCTCCTGTCTGAAAACATAGACGCCGACAATAATCAAAATAATTACAATTAAAACCTTCATGTAAACTCCTTTACCTGAAACATATTAAAATATTTTATGATTATATCAAAATAAATTAAAAGCTTTGTAGAATACCTTTTAATACTTTTTTCGCCATTCTTCTTTCTATACAGTCATGCAGTCGTTAATCGCTCCTTATCTGCTTGTTGTATTTAGCCTGCATGATACGCTGTTGTTTATATTTTTCAAAAGTATATCTATCTGCTCTTCTACATGATCGTTTTCGGTTATTTTTATTTTAGCTATATTTGCAATACTTTCCGCCATATCAAACTCATTATTCGCATAATAAGCGAGCGCAAGTGCATAATAGCTTTGAGCCTGCGGAAACGGTAATTCAACCAATTTTTTTGCAAAATCAACGGCGCTTCTGGCGCTGATCATTGCAGACTCATCTCCGAACTCTTTGGCAACTTTTATATATTTATCGCGGCGAAAATAACATTTGCCTTCGCTGCCTTCTATATGGAGATTTGTGATATTAATCACAGCCTGATATAAGAGTTCCGCATTTTTGGGATACTTTTTATATAACTCTATCAACATTTTTAAACTCTTGCCCATGTTATAACTTGCATAAGCATCAAACCATTGTTCAAAAGATTGGTTTGTCGTATTGAACGGGTACTCATTGGAAAATCCTATAAAACCATACGAATAAATTTCGGCAAAATATTTATACAGCAGTTTATTATTTTCCCATAAAAGCATAGCATTGGCAAATGTTTTACTGCCTTTATCATCAAGTTTTTCAGTATTTTTATATTTATTGTACGAATTCAGCTCTATTTTTAAGATATTGCGCAACGGTACAATCATATTTTTTATTCTGCTATCCATATGCATATCGCTGCCTGTCAAGCTTATAAATTCATTCGCTTTTTCAATATCGTTTTTACGCCAATAAAGTGTTGAGAGAATAAAATAAAGCCTTGAATCTTCTATTTTTTTATCCATCATCGGTTTTATAAGATTTGCAAGTTTATCATCGTTATAGCCGCTTATAGCGTATGTAGAAGCAACAAGAAGCGTTATATCGTTATCATTTGGCAGTTTAGCATGTAAATCGTCCAATTGTTTAATCATGTCGGCATAATCTTTGCTTGTCTGAATATTCAACTCCATTTTATACTTTTCTTCATCTGCCGTTTTAACTTCCTCTTTTTTGCCTGTAAAAAACTCTTTTATCTCCGTTGCCTTCGCATATATTTTGACGGAAGAACCATTCTCTAAAAAATATATCGTACAAAGTATAAGTATAATAATCGCACTTGCAAAATAGACAAGCTTGCTTGTATGGTAATAATTCGGAACATTTTTACCGCTGATAAAATCATCCAGCGAAGGAACTTTCTCAAAAGGAGCATCGCATATTCTTTTAAATTTTTGCGCATCTTCTTTCATGTTCTCAATATACATAAGTTTGGCAAAAGCTTTTGAGCGTTTAGTATCTTCATAATCTGCCGCTGTAAAAAGAATGGACTCCGTATCGCATGATAACTCTTCCCACAAAGAGTACTGCTCTACAAGCGCATTTAACGCCACATAAAGCGATATAAAAGAAAATCTGTCTAACTTTGTATTCCATGCATTGTTTCTTTTGGGATGCTGAAAATTAGGCGTGCCGCATTCGCAATTACCGAGATCATGAAGCGTTTTTACATATATGCCGTCGTAATCAATAAGTTTCAAATCTTTTCCGTCATTATTGACTATTATATTCCCGGGCTGTATATCGCCATGTGCGAAACTATTTTGCTCAATAAATCTTGCGAGCGTGATAAGCGAACTTATGAGATTTTTAAGTCTTCGCCTGTTGGAGTAGTTATCGGCGATAAATTGCCCCAACAAATCGCCGTCCACCCATGCCATCTTAACAATCGGATATTTAACGCCATGTATTATAATGCCTTCGGCTTGATATTCAAAATCCACAAAATAGTATGACTTAAGCCGTTTTAAAAAATTTGATATAGCGGCATAACGCTCCTCGCGATCTTTTGAAAAATAACGAAAGCAGCGAACGGCATATTTTATTCTGTATTGAGAAGTAATTTCATACGCATAAGCAAAATTGCCGCTAAAAACCTGCGGTCCCAATGAGTTGGTTTTAACGGTTCCTTCTTTTAATATCTGGTCTGTCAAACTTTCCCGCATATGCTGAAAAGCCGCTCTGTAATCATGTGAATTGGGATAGTTTAACGACATTTTTATCCTTTAAAATTTTATACAAATAAGCGTAGTATCATCTATCTTTATAGCCTTATCTGTGCGTTTGCTATCAACAAAATTTTTAAAATCTTTCATGGAATTGATATTACCAATCTCTCTCCAAGTATCTTTATTGCCGCTTTCATAAGATTTAAAAGCCCATTCGGCAAGCGCATCAGTCATGCAGAGCACCATCGGATAATATCTGTTTTCAATATTCCAAACTTTATAAAATTTACTGTACTCTTTGGAGCGGGAGAAGAAATAGTTATAATTTTTTTTAACGCTTAAAAGTCTTGGATTTTTACTAAATTCACTGGATAAAGAATATGGAAAAGAGTCTGCAAATTCATAGTTATCTAAAAAAACTGCCGTACTGTCTCCGACGCTTAAAATTTGTACAAAATTTGAAGCGGGATTATATTCAAGTCCAAGTATCGTAGCGTAACTTCCAAATTCAATTCCTCTTTTTTGAAAGAGTGTCAAATTTTTAAAATCAAAGCGGTTGGAGTAGTAGGCTTTGATAAGTTTATTCATATTTTTGTTTAAAATAAACCCTTTTTTTACAAAACAATCTACCAAATTTTTCGCCCAATTTTTGGAGTCATATGAGACAGTTGCGCCGTCGCTTATGGCTACGCGTAAAGTTTGATTGATAATATCTATATTGTAATAATCTTCATTTTCATACGGTTTATCGTAATTTTTAGGTATTGAACCGCAAAATACTAACTCCATTAAAAGCTACCTTATCGCTTTTTGTATGGGTTTGTCGGCAGCGTACCTATCTCAAGAAAATTTACAATATCAACAGCATCCGCATTAAATATAAAACCTCTTGAATTATCCACGACTCTGTATCCTCTGTCGTTTGCTTTGCCTATTAAATGTTCGGGAAAAATACTGGACATTCTAAAGAGCATTTTTGCATATTCGTCTTTAATATTATTATCGCTGAATGGATACTCTATCGTGTTCGTATCAAACGAACTTACATGCAGGTTAAAAATAAGCGCATTGCCATACAGCGTACGAAGTTTTTTAATATCTTCGGCTATCTCTTCGGGGTCGCCGTCAGTAGAGTCGCCGTCGGTAACATGAATAAGCGTCGGCGGATAAGAGTTCAAGTTATTTTTACACCACTCTTTAAGCGTCTCTCTTGCCAGACTAAAAGCTCCGCACATAGGAGTTTCGCCGTCTGCGTCAGACTCCATCCATACAGGAAATTCTATAACTCTCTCTACTATTTCACCAAGACCATTATCTACTTTTTCATTTACATGTTCTATCTTTTTTACATTAGCAGCCACTTCGGATATAAAATTTAAAATAGGTTTTTCATCTTCAGTAAAAAGCCCATTTTGAATACCTTTGCCGCTGTAACTGATAATACCTATATAAAAATAGTCTCTAATGCCGTCAGCTTTATTGCAAAGATCTATTAGATTTAAAATCGTTCTGTTAATAACATCTGCTACATGTTTAGCTTTGGTCTTATTTACCGAGGGCATTACATATCCCATAGAAAGCGACTGATCTACAACAAATAGAAATGCCGTAGGATTTTTCCTATCAATCTGAACCTGCTCTCTCATGCTTATATTCCTTAATAATTATAAAATATCATAATTATTGCATAAATTATTTTAAGTATATATGAAAAAAATACTAAAATTATTTAAAAATATTTAAAGCTTCAAGGTCAATTTCCCGACAATGCCTGCAACTGTCCACAGTGGCGGTTATATTAAGTTTTGTTATTTCGTATGAACTGTTATCTTCAAACTCTTTTTTGCACATATGCGTACTGTCCGTAAAATCAATATCTTCTATAGCGCCGCAATTTTTGCAGATAATATGTGCATGCGGGCGTATGTATATATCAAGTCTTGATCTGCCGATTTGCGTACTTATCTCAATAATCATATTCATTTCTTTTAAAATATTTAAGTTTTTATAAATTGTTGAAGTTGAAACGGACGGAAAATCTCTTCTGATCTTTTCAAGCAACTCTTCTACCGTCGGGTGCGTATGCTGATCTAAAATCTTTAATATTGACATTCTCTGCGGCGTTACTTTGAGGTTTCGTTCTCTCAAATAAGGGCTAAAATCCATAATATATCCTCACAAATATTTTTTTATAATTTAGTTGTAGTATTACATGACACATATTATACAATAATATTCTTTTTTAATTAATATTTTTTACAATTTACTTTTTTACAATTTTTTCAGCCAATTGATATGGCAGAAGTCCGAGAGATTCTTCTATCTTCGTCGTATCGCCATGCTGTATAAATTCGTCGGGATATTCAAAGCTTGTAATTTTTATGCCGTCTATTTTTTCATCAGCTAAAAATCCCGATACTATTTCGCCGACTCCTCCCTTTTTGGCGCTATCGCTAAAGATATACCACTCTTTATGTTTTTCGGCTAATTTTTTTAAGGTTTTTTTGTCTAACGGTTTGACAAATTTCAAATCAACAATGCTTATATTTTCATCTATTAACTGCTCGCATAAAACTGCCCGTCCAACGCCGTTTCCAAAACCTATAAACAGCTTTTGCGAATCTCCTTTTTTTATAATTTCCGCAACTCCCAATTCAAACGGCGACGCTTGATAACTGCATGGCAAAAAACTATCTCTTGGATATCTGAATGCGCATGTACCTTTATGTTTATAAGCAAACTCTACCGCATATTTCATGCTAACCTCATCACGCGGCGCAAAAACAGTCATATTGGGCACTGTATTCAGATATGATATATCAAATGCTCCCTGATGCGTTTCGCCGTCTTCTCCGACAATTCCGGCTCTATCTATGGCAAATACTACATCAAGATTCATTATCGCCGCATCATGAATAAGCTGGTCGTAAGCGCGCTGTAAAAATGTAGAATATATTGCTACAAAAGGCTTAAAGCCCTCTTTTGCCATAGCACACATGGAAGTTACGGCATGCTGCTCTGCAATTGCTACATCCCAAAAACGATCAGGAAATTCGGATATAAGTTTATTTAAGCCTGTGCCGCTTGGCATGGCGGCAGTTACTCCTACAACATTTTTATGCTCTTTGGCAAGTTCAAAAAGCGCTTCGCTAAAAAGCGTTGTAGCGCTTTTTTGAGTTTTTTTGATTTGAGTAGGTTCGCCGCTTTCAATGTCAAAAGGCGAAACTCCATGCCACTTCTCAAACTGCCCTTCAGCTTTTATATAACCTTTGCCTTTTATCGTTTGAGCATGTATAATTACAGGTTTGCCAAGCTTTTTCGCCGTTTGAAGCGTATTTATAACGGCACGCAAATCATGACCGTCAATAGGTCCTATATATTCCAATCCAAGCTCTTCAAAAAGCATACCGGGAGTTATAAGTTTAAAACCTTCTTCAAATCTTTTTGCCATGTACATGGCGGATTCGGGCAGATAATCAAGCAATCGCTCAACTCTGCGTTTAAATTTTTGATAAAACTGTCCTGCCATAGCTTGAGAAAGATATTTGCTGATTGCGCCGATAGGCTTTGAAATGCTCATCTCATTATCATTAAGGATAATGATAACAGGGTATTTTCTATCACCAAGCTCATTTAAAGCTTCATAAGCTATACCTGCGCTCATGGCGCCGTCGCCTATTAACACTACAGGTATGCGGCTGCCCTCTTCATTTTTTAATCTGATAGCTTTTGCGGCTCCAACTGCCAATGAAATAGAAGTTGAACTGTGTCCCGCAACAAAATAGTCATATAAAGATTCGCTTGGTTTTGTATAGCCGCTTATACCGTCTTTTTGGCGCAGCGTATCAAATTTATCCCATCTATGCGTTAAAAGTTTGTGCGTATATGACTGATGACTTACATCAAATATAAATGGGTCTTTCATGGCATCAAATACATAATGCATAGCGACTATCAACTCTACAGCTCCCATATTTGAACTTAAATGTCCGCCGTTATGGCTGACAACTTCAATAATTTTAGTTCGTATATCGCCGCAAAGATTCTCCAGCTCTTCAACTCTAAACTTTTTTATATCCAACTCTTGCCGCCTTTAATATATATCTTTCAATTCTTTAAAAAGCCTGCTATTTTGTTCTTTTGTGCCTATAGTAATTCGCACGGCATTCAAACCGTAACTTTTAAGGTCTCTTATGATAATTCCTTTTTTCATAAGCTCTTCGCAAATCAAAGAAGACTCTTTTTTCACTTTGTATGTAATAAAATTTGTATAACTTGGGATAAATTCAATATCAAGTTTTTTTGCAAAATCTTCATACTTTACCATCTCTTCAAAATTATTAATAACCGACTTTTGTACAAACTCTTCGTCTTTTATCGCTTCTATTGCAGCTTTAAGACTTAAAGTAGTGATATTAAACGGGGAGCGCAGTTTATGTAAGACTTTTATAATTTCCTTATCTCCCACGCCGTACCCTACTCTCATGCCGCCAAGCCCGTACGCTTTTGAAAATGTTCCTAAATATATGGCGTTAGGGAAAGTTTCTATAATCTCTTTGGGATTAATCTTTTTATTCTCATCTTTAAAGCCTGCAAATTCCTGATAAGCCCCGTCTATCACTACCAGTGTATCTTTTGATACCTCTTTTAAAAAGTCAAAAACCTCATCTTTATCTAAACATTCGCCAAGAGGATTATTCGGCAGACATAAAAATATAACCGCTATATCTTTGTTGCTTTTATAAATATCCGAAAACTCTTTTATATTATGTTCATGAGAAGCGGTTTTCAATACAGTCGTGCCTGTGCGTTTTCCATAAATTTCATACATAGCAAATGTAGTTTTTGCCATTAAAATTTTATTGGACGGATTTGCTTTTGCAAAGAGTGAAAACTCTATAATTTGATCGCTTCCTGATCCTATAATTATATTTTGGCTTAAAACGCTATATTTTTTTGCAAGCGCTTCTTTTAATTCATACATACTGTCATCAGGATACAAAGAGGCTTTGGAAGCTTCATTTTTTATCGCTTCAACTACTTTAGGGCTGCAGCCGTAAGGATTTTCATTGCTTGCTATTTTTATCACATTACAAGCATCTACGCCATACTCTCTTACGACAAGCTCTATCGGTTTACCCGCTTCGTAATTACTTAAACTGTTCAATATTTTATTAAATTCCACTTCTTATCCTTCTAATATATAACTTCCAAGCCAAATAATATCATATATTTTGCCGTTGCCTTCAAGTACGCTTTGTATATTTTCATCATCAATATGTCCCTCAAAATCAAGATAAAATACTCTTTTAAAATCTCTTCCTTTGGTGGGACGCGACTCTAACTTGGTAAGATTTATATTCGCATTTTTAAATATCTCCAGCAGCGACAAAAGCCCGCCCGGTTTATCATGCGTTTTAGCTAAAACGGAGGTTTTATTTTTTACTCCTTTAGCATTTTTAAAATCGCTCAATACAACAAAGCGCGTTCTATTTGCGAGATTATCTTCTATCTTCTCAAAAAGTATCGGGACATTATAGAGTTTCGCCGCTATATGCGAGCAGATAGCTGCGGCATTTTTTTCACGGCTTGCCATGCGCGCAGCTTCCGCAGTTGATTTGGCAGGCACAAACTCTACTCCGCTTAACATGTGAGTTTCTAAAAACTGTCTGCACTGGTTATATCCTTGCGGATGCGAATAGATGCGTTTTACGGCTTTAACATCTTCGGCAAACGTTGCAAAAGAGTGATGAATATCTATATAAAGTTCAGCCGCTATCTTAATATTCTGATACTTACCAAGACAATCAAGCGTAACGCCGACAGCGCCTTCCGTGTTATTTTCTATCGGTACGACGCCATATTTAACCTCTTTATTGGAAAGCACTTGAAAAACGGCTTCAATAGAATTCAAAGCCAGATATGTACCCTGCGCGCCAAATCTTCGCTGTGCGGCTTGATGAGAATATGTGCCCTCAGGTCCTAAAAATGCTATTTTTTCGGGAAATTCTATATTGCGACTTACGGCAAAAATTTCCGAATATATAGCCTCTATCGCTTCATCTTTTATAAGTCCTTTTTTTTGTCGTTTCAATCTGTCAATGATTTCTCGTTCGCGTTCGGGGCGATAAATAGGCTGATTGTCAGAATGCTTAAGCGCTCCTATCTCTTTTACAAATTCCATGCGCTCGTTTAAGAGTTCTAAAATCTTATCGTCTATTTTGTCTATTTCGCGCCTGCATTCACCGATTCTCTTCATTTGCGCCCTCCAAACACTCTTTTTCAAGTCTTATCAAATCCTCAAATTCTTCCCGTTTTCGTATTAAACGCTCTCTACCACCCTCTATCGCTACTTCGGCAGCACGCAGGCGTGAATTATAATTGCTGCTCATGCTAAACCCGTAAGCTCCCGCGCTTTTTACTACCAATAAATCTCCATGATTTAGCTGTGGCAGCAACACATCTTTGCCTAAAAAATCGCCGCTTTCGCAAATCGGTCCCACAACATCGGCTAAAGTACCGCCGCCGTTTTTATTTATCGCTTCTATCTCATGATAAGCGTCATATAAGCTTGGTCTGATTAAATCGTTCATGGCCGCATCTACAACAACAAACCGCTTTGCGCCGTTATGCTTTTCATATAAAACTTTTGTGAGCAGATATCCGCTGTTGCCGACTAAAAATCGTCCGAGTTCACATACCGTTGTAACATCAGTTCCTCCAAGATTTGCCAATACCGCCTGCGCAAAATCATAAGGTTCAATCGTAACTTCATCTTTATAGCGGATACCAAGCCCGCCGCCGACATCAAAAAATTTAATATCTATCTCAAGCGCTTTTAAACTTCTTAAAAGAGTTGCCGTTACAGCAGTAGCGTCGCTATATGGCGCAATGTCCAGTATCTGACTTCCTATATGACAATGTATGCCTATGGGTTCTAAAAAAGGCGAATTTTTGCAGTAGATGTAGAGTTTTTTTGCCGTATCCGCATCTACGCCGAATTTATTTTTTTTAAGTCCTGTGGAAATGTAATGGTGCGTTTTAGCATCTACATCAGGATTTACGCGTATGCTTATCCTTGCGATTGTTTTTAAATTTTGGGCTATTTTTTCAACTCTTTTTAACTCTGCTTCACTCTCTATATTGAGCATCAAAATATCCTCTTTCAATGCAAACTCTATCTCGCAGTCATCTTTGCCCACGCCGCTGAAGATAATTTTATATTTCGCAACTCCTGCGAGTAACGCCCTTTTAATCTCTCCGACAGATACGCAGTCGCACCCTGCTCCAAGTGCGGCTAAATGCTTCAAAATGCTTAAATTTGAGTTTGCTTTGAGAGCATAGCAGATGAGTGATTTGCGTGCGCGAAAAGCCTCCTTCAAACTATAAAATTGCGTGCTGATATAATCAAAATCGTAAATATATAACGGTGTTTTATATTTTAATGCAAGTTTTGAAAAATCCATAATATGCCTTAAGTTAAAAAAATAGAGTTTATTTTATCTAAAAAGCGCATAAAGTAAGTTTTATATCTGCATGAGCTGATATAAAACTGCATGTTTTAAAAAAGCATATCTATTTTTTTAGTAATTTCTTATTTTTAGGATTATTTAAAAGCACTTTTAAAGAGCGCGTTATATTCTCTTTTTTTGATTCTGATTTTTTGGCGGGCGGAGTATTTGTTGTTTTTTCCATGGACATATTTATAAAAAGGGGATTATTATCCATGAATATCTGCAATACCGCTCCTGTCGGAATATTCACAAATGAAGCAAAATTATTTTCGCCAAAACCAGCTTCAAAAATGAGCATGCCTTTCTCTATTTTGGCGGAAGTAAGCGTATATCCGTAAATGTCAAAAAGAGTTGCGGGCTGAAACCGCTTTGCGATATCTTCAGGCAGAGGCGGATTAAAACTCACCCTTGTTATATCTGTTACAACGGAAAAAGGCACTCCTTTTTTTAAAAGCAGTAAAAGTATATTTGTAAGCGCTCCATGTATAGTATCTACAAACTCTTTTTCCTGTAAAAAATCACCTAATGTCATTACAGCTCCTTGAACTCATCTACCAATTTTTTGACTTCATTTATCCCTATTTGCCAAAATTTATCATCTTCAATATCAAACCCAAAAATCCCAACCATCTCTTTAGGACTTTTGCTGCCGCCCAGAGTTAAAAATTCTATATATTTTTGCCTGAAATCTCTCATTGTCCCGCTCTTATATAATCCAAAAAGCGCCATAACAAGCAGTTGCGCATATGCGTACGCATAGCAGTAAAACGGCGAATGGATAAAGTGCGGAATATAACTCCACCAAATTTTATAATTTGGCGTAAATTTAACGCTATGGGCAAACATTTTCGCACTTTCCCGCAGCCAAATTTTATTAAATTCCTTTAAGCTCAATTCGTTTTTATCTGCATGTACCGCTCTTTCAAATGTAGTAAAATTTATCTGCCTGTACAAAGTGGCAAAAATATCATCTATTTTTGCGGACAGCATAGCTCTTTTTGCTTTTATGCCGCAGGTTTTTTTTATTTCGTCAAATAGCAGCATCTCTGAAAATACGGAAGCGGTTTCTGCAGTAGTAAGCGGCGTATCACTTGAAAGATAGCCAACTTCGTAAGAGAGATATTGATGTATGGCATGTCCCATTTCATGAGCAAGAGTAAACAGATCCCGTCTTTGATTTGTATAATTTAAGAGTATGTATGGATGCGTATTGGCAGTCGCGGAATGAGAAAAAGCTCCCGCGCTTTTTTTTGATTTCGGATAAACATCTATCCATCCGTTATTGAACGCTTTTTTGGCTGTTTCGTAAAAAATCGGTGAAAAGTCTTTAAATGTTTTTAAAACTATCTCGCATGCTTCTTCATAAGAAAACAGCGTCTCTTCTTTGTCAAGCGGCGCATATCTGTCATAATCATATAGCGTATCAAGCCCCAAAATCTCTCTTTTTTTCTCGTAATATTCGCCGACAATGCCAAAATTTTCCTCAACTGTGCGTATAAGTGCATCTACGCTTTTTTGGGATATTTTATTGTCTTTATGTCGCGGCTCTTCGGGAATTTTGTATTTTCTTATTTCGCATTCGGTTTTTAAATCGCTTTTTATCATGTTAAAAATAAATCCCAAAAGATGCTGATGCTTTTTAAGCTCTTTTGTAAAAGCGGCGGCGGCGGATCGCCGTTTATTTCTATCGGCGCTGTGCAGAAAGCTTAATATCTCCTCTTCGGACAATTTTTTACCTTCAAATGTAAACTTCATGTTGGAAAAATGCTCGTCAAATAAACGCCCCCATGCAGAAACGCCAACCTGTTCCTTTTTTAATAAAACACGCTCAATGCCAAGAGTTAATTGATGCGGCTTTTCTTCTGTTAAAGAGCGTAGATAAAAGTCGTACTTTGGGGCATTTTTGATAAATATGTTTTGTGTTTTTTTATTTAAGCGGTTAAATTCAATCTCAAAAAAGAGAATATGCTTTTCAATCTCTTTCGAAGCATTGATAATTTTAGCTAAAAATGCGCCCTCATCGCTATTTTGTGCAAATTTTAAATATGCGTAGGTTGCTATGTGCGCTAAATTTTGCGATATATTTTCATACTCTTTTATGCACTCGTTGAATTCGTTTGGAGATATTTTTTTAAGCGTATTTTTATATTTTTGTTCAAATTTGCAAGCATTTAAAGAGCAGGTTTCAAGCGATGAAGATAACTCCTCTTCGTTTTTAAAAAGCAAAGACAAATCCCATACGGTTTTGCTCATGCCGCACCTTTTATAAGCTTCTCCAAAACTGCCATTCGTATTGCTACGCCGTTTTTAACCTGTTCTAACACTTTGCATCTTTTATCTCTCATCATCTCATCGTCTATATCAACATTTCTATGCACAGGTCCCGGATGAAGCACTATAATATCTCTTTTACCCAAAATCTCCTTAGTAATACAAAAACCGTTTGCATAATCTTTTAAAGAGGCGTATATCTGATTTGTATGCCGCTCTGTTTGAGTTCTAAGGCTCATGATAACATCTACTTTATCTGCTATATCTTTTAAAGAGTTGTATTTTGGCATATTGATATCGGGCATAAAATGAGGAGGCGCAGCTAAAATAATATTCATGCCAAACCGCTTCAAAATCTCTATATTACTGTTCGCCACGCGGGAGTTTTTTATATCTCCGACAATCGCAATAGTTTTGCCTTTTATATCGCCGAAATGTTTTTTGAGCGTAAAAAGGTCTAAAAGAGCTTGCGTAGGATGCGCATGAGAGCCGTCTCCGCCGTTTACTATAGGGCAGTGAACATAACGGGCAAGAATATTCGGCACGCCTGCATTTTTATGTCGTACGACTATTGCATTTGGTCCCATAGCGTCCAAATTTGCCGCCGTATCAAAAAGCGTTTCTCCTTTGCTTGAAGAGCTTTTAGATACATCAAGACTTATAACTTCACAGCCCAAATTTTTCGCCGCAACCTCAAAACTGCTCCGCGTTCTTGTAGAGTTTTCAAAAAATATGGTAATAATTTTTCTATTTTTCAGGATATTATTCGGCGAGTTTTGCAAAAATTCATCTGCACGACTAATAAGACTGTTGATCTCATCTGTTGAAAAATCTGTAGTATCTATAAGATGCCGCAATGGTTTTCCTTTCATGTTAAATAGGGCAAATTGTAACATATTCATACTGTTTTTTTGTTTTATATAAAGATTTTTGGATATAGTTATAAATAAATGGAGGAGATACATGAGAAGAGACGAATTTGATATAAAAGATACGGCAGAACTTGAAAAATTGTTAAACGAAGTTAGTTTCGGTACGATCTGTTTCAATGATCAACCGTTTCCTTACATGACGGGCATAAATTTTGTTTTTAAAAACGGTTGTATCTATTTTCATGGAGCAACACAGGGGCGAAAATATTCTCTTGCATTAAAAAACCCTTTTGTCTCTTTTAGCGCCGTAAAAGAGTATGCTTTTATCCCTTCAAACTTTTTCAAAAATAGCGCCTGTTCCGCCACGCAATACTTTGCTTCGGCTTTTTTTGAGGGTGAGTTATCTATAGAGAAAGATAAAATACAAAAAGCTGCTATATTGGAACTGTTGATGAAAAAATATCAAAAAAGCGGCAAATATGAATCGCTCAACCATCATGTATATGATAAAATGCTTGATAAAACGGCTGTTTTTAGACTAAAGATTAACTCTCACACGCTCAAAATAAAAGTCGGGCAAAATCTGAGTAAAGAGCAGATTTTATTGCTTATAGAGAAGTTAAAAAATAGAGGTGAGCCAAAAGATTTAGAAACTGTAGAATTGATAAAAAGAGTTTATCCTGAAAATATAGAATAAAAAACAGACGGCATTTTATCGCGCTTTGCAATGCAATACTCTATTTTGCATGCAGGCAAAATAGAGTATGAAAAATTATTAAGCAGTTTTTGTTTTGTTTTTTGAGCCAGGTCTTCTTCCGCGTTTTTTAACAGATGCAACCGTACCGCTTTTTGCAACGACTTTTTTTGCTTTTGTCAGCTCTGTTTCGCTTTCGCAACCGCATTCGCCTTCATGTTTTAATTTATCTCTTATCTCTTTTAATAAAAAGATGAAATAAAATATGATTAAAACATACACAAGCGATATGATTAGAACGCCTAAAAATGTTCCAAATCCAAAATTCTTGCTGAAACCAAAGCCTGATGCCATTTCAAAAGCAAAAACAACTGCGCCGATAATACTTATCCAAAACAGCACAGCAAGTGTTTTTTCTACAATATGCGTAATGAAACATTGATTGGTTTTAGTGCATAAAAATATGCCTAAAATCTTTTTTCCAATGTCTTTATCGCCTATACTACAATTACAATCAGACATAATCTGCTCCTTGTATAAACTAAAATGCTATTTTATATAAATATTTAATTTTTGTCAATATTAAAAGAGGTTTTTGATATTTTTTAATATTTTAAAAAATCAATATTCAAAATCACGCATTATCCCCATTTCTGATATTTTTATGGAATTTAAAATATTTAGTTCCCTGCTTTTAAGCGCCAAGATTATATAATATACGGTTTAAAACATTTATATTGGATTAGAGTTTTACATGAGTTTTACACATCTGCATCTGCATACCGAATATTCACTGCTTGACGGCGCAAATAAAATCAAAGAGCTGGCAAAGCGCTTAAAAGCACAGGGCGCAAAAGCAGCTGCCATAACTGACCATGGAAATATGTTCGGCGCAATTGATTTTTATAAAACTATGACAAAAGAGGGCATCAAACCTATTATCGGCATAGAAGCATATATCCACAATGGCGACGAATTAGATGATAAAACTATCAAACAGCGCTTCCATCTCTGCCTTTTTGCCAAAAATGAGACAGGCTACAAAAATTTAATGTATTTAAGTTCTATGAGTTATATAGAGGGTTTTTACTACTTTCCGCGCATTAATAAACGAATCTTAAGAGAACACTGCGAAGGACTTGTCTGCTCTTCTGCATGCTTGCAAGGCGAGGTTAGCTGGCATTTAAACACCAAAGAACGAAATATCCGATACGGTGCGGGAGGATATGAGAAAGCAAAAGAGGTTGCGCTTGAGTATAAAGATATATTCGGCGAAGATTTTTATTTGGAATTAATGCGGCACGGCATAGACGACCAGTTTGCCATAGATGAGCAGATTATTCGCATATCAAAAGAGACGGGTATCAAAATCATCGCCACAAATGATACGCACTATCCTTTTAAGGAGTATGCCGAAGCGCATGAAGCTTTCATGTGTATTGCCATGAATAAACAGTTTGACGACAAAAACAGACTGCGCCACTCTGTAAAAGAGTTCTATATAAAATCGCCCGATGAGATGGAGAGTCTATTTCTTGATATACCTGAAGCCGTTTCTAATACGCAGGAGATTGTGGATAAGTGTAATTTGACATTAAAACTTGGAGACCCAACGCCGCCGAATTTTCTTTTTACTTTGGAATATGCAAAAGAGTATGATTTAAGCCTGCCTTTTCCAGATGAAAAAAATTCGCTTGAAAATGACAAGATACTGTTTGAACATATATGCAAAATCGGACTTGAAGAGAGGCTTTTACATGTAGCAAAAGAGAAACATGAAGAGTATAGAACACGCCTTACAGATGAGATAGAAACGATAAAAAATATGAAGTTTCCGGGCTACATGTTAATTGTTTGGGATTTTATCCGCGAAGCAAAGTTAAGAGGAGTCCCCGTAGGTCCAGGCAGAGGTTCGGCCGCAGGAAGTTTGGTCGTTTACTCTTTGAAAATCACAGATATAGATCCTATGCCCTATAATCTGCTTTTTGAAAGATTTTTAAATCCTGCGCGTATTAGTATGCCCGATATTGATATTGATTTTTGTCAGAGAAGACGGGAGGAGATTTTTCAATATGTTGTTAAAAAATACGGCAGATATAATGTAGCGCAAGTTATAACTTTTGGTAAACTTCTTGCGCGCGGCGTTATAAGAGATGTCGCCAGAGTGCTTGGAGTGCCGTATGCCGAAGCTGACGCTATGGCAAAACTTATACCGAACGAACTTGAGATAACATTAAACGGCAAAGGCAGAGAAAAAGAACCTGATTATAAACCCGGAGCTTTTCAAAAAGAGCCTAAATTAAGAGAGTTAATAGAGACAAATGAAAATGCAAAACGCGTATGGAAATTTGCGCTCGCTCTTGAAGGATTAAACAGAAATGCGGGAATGCATGCAGCAGGCGTTGTAATAAGCAATGAAGAGCTTTGGAAAAAAACGCCTCTTTATAAACCTTCCGATAAAAATAATATTATAACGCAATATTCTCTGAAATTTCTGGAAGATGTTGATTTGATAAAATTTGACTTTTTGGGGCTAAATACGCTTACCGTTATAAATGATGCCGTGGATATAATAGAGAAATGGCATAATGTCAAAATAGATTGGTCAACTATTGATATGAACGATAAAGCGGTATATAATACCATAAAAAGCGGACATACTATAGGCTTATTCCAAATAGAATCAGACGGCATGCAACAACTGAACGCAAGACTTCAACCTTCTACTTTTGAAGATATCATAGCCGTTGTAGCCCTCTATCGTCCAGGCCCTATGGAATCCGGAATGCTTGACGATTTTATAGAGAGAAAACATGGGCGTGCCAAAATAACTTATATGTTTGAGGCTTTGGAGCCTATATTGAAACCGACTTACGGCGTTATTGTCTATCAAGAACAGGTTATGCAGATAGTTCAAACTATAGGCGGATTTTCACTTGGGGGCGCCGATTTAGTCCGCCGTGCTATGGGTAAAAAGATTAAAGAAGAGTTAGACG
Organism: Campylobacteraceae bacterium; assembly: GCA_031270285.1. Classification (GTDB taxonomy): domain Bacteria; phylum Campylobacterota; class Campylobacteria; order Campylobacterales; family Campylobacteraceae; genus JAIRKW01. The sequence continues at coordinate 18,811 of JAISXY010000084.1, read as the reverse complement.
GGCTAAAAGATCAATTCGCTAACGGAGCGGTAAAAAACGGATATAATAGAAAAAAATCCGAAGAGCTTTTTGATTTAATCGTAAAATTTGCAGGATATGGTTTCAATAAATCTCACTCTGCAGGTTACGCTATGATAACTTTTCAAACCGCATGGCTAAAAGCGCACTACCCGCAAGAATTTATGGCAGCGCTGCTCACAAGCGAACAAAATAATACCGATAAAATCGTTCAGTATATAGATGAACTGGATAGACTTGACATAAAACTTCTGCCGCCCGATATAACAAAAAGCGAAGTAGAGTTTACGCCTGTTATCATGGAAGACGGTAAAAAAGCTATTTTGTTTGGACTCGGTGCGATAAAAGGCGTTGGCGCAGCGGCGGTTAAATCTATGCTTGAAGCAAGGCAGGAGAAAAATTTTAAAAACATAAGCGATTTTATTTCGCGTATAGATGCTCAGAAAGTTAATAAAAAAGTTATAGAAAGCCTTATAAAAGCGGGGGTATTTGACAATTTTGGCTTTTCACGCAAAGCGCTTTTGGAGCAGATAGAGATTATTATAAAAGCAAATCAAAACAAATCCGAATTAAGACGCGGCGCTGCAAATTCTCTTTTCGGCAGCAGCGAAGAGATGCTTGCGGTAAATATAGAGTTAGACAATCTGCCCGAATATGAACTGAAACAGATATTAAATTTTGAGCGCGAAACAACAGGATTATATATATCGGGGCACCCGCTGGAAGAGTTTAAACCTCAGCTAAAAAAAATAAAATATACTCTCTCTTCCGATTTGGACGAATACGAGAGCGGGTCGGAACTTTTATTTGTCGGCAAAGCGGAAGAGATAAAAACCAAAATAAGCAAAAAAGGCGCCAAATTTGGTATTCTTACGCTGCTTGATCTTCATGGTACGCTGGAATTTACTCTCTTTGAAAAAACAATGCAGCAGCTTCATGAGATGAATCTAAATGAACCTGTCGCCGTTCTTGTACAATTTACAAAAGAGATAAGCGGAAACTCCTTTAGAGTTTTAAAAATAGTGAATTTGGAAAATGCCAAAAAGCAAAAAGTAAAAACGATTAAATCTGTCAAAAATTCAGAAAAACCAAATGAAACCTCATCGGAAGCAGTAGAGATAAACGCCGATAAAAATGGTTATGACGGCGGCTCATGCGTTGCAAGCGTGGTATTAAATGAATTGCCCGATATAGAGATTATCGTAGAATTGTCCTCCGATACAACCGTTTTGGAGCAAATTCACACTTTATCAAACGAATACGCAGGAACACGCAAAGCAGTGCTAAAAATCATCGCAAACGATAAAAGTATAGATATACCGCTCTCTTATGGCGTAAATGAAACTTTTATAAATGAGGTTAAAAAAATAAAAGATGTAGAGATTAAAAGTTGATTTACTTAAAAACAGCTTTAAAAATAGAATTTTTGCCTATTTTTTGTGCTGTTTTTCATTGACAAAAGAAGTATCAAAATATATAATATAAAATTAAAATAAAATTTTAAAAGGACTGTTTTGCAAAATTTTGAAGAATTAAAACAACTCTCATGCAGTTATAAAACCGTACCGGTTTATAAAATAATACCGCAAAACAGACTCTCTCCGACAAGAACTTTTAAGATTTTAAAAAATATTTCACGGCACTGTTTCATTCTGGAAAGTTTGGAAGATGAGATAAATACGGGACGATATACATTTTTAGGTTACAATCCGAAACTTGAAATTTCTTGCAAAGACGGTGCGATAACTATTAAAAGTGAAGTGAGTTTCAACATAAACAACGCTGATCCGAAAGAGTATATACAAAAAATCATAGACGATAATAAAGCGCCTAAATTTGATAACCTGCCGCCGTTTACGGGCGGACTTGTGGGTTATTTTTCGTACGATTTTATCAAATACAGTGAAAAAAATCTAAAATTAGACGGCAAAGATATTGAAAATTTTAAAGATGTGGACTTAATGTTTTTTGATCAGGTAATCGCATTTGATAATTTGAAAAAAGAGATTTTTTTAATAATAAATATCAAAACGGACGCATTGGAGAAGAACTATAATAATGCTTTAGACGAGTTGAAAAACATGGAAAACCTTATAAAAAAAGATGAAAAAACCTATATTCCAAAACTTAAATTAACTTCTCCGTTTAACTCTTTATTTGATGAGACAAAATATTGTGCAATGGTAGAAAAAGCCAAAAATTACATTAAAGAAGGGGATATTTTTCAGGTTGTACTGTCAAACCGTTTTGATGCCGAAGCGGAAGGCAGTCTGTTTGAAACTTACGAGATTTTACGCAAATTAAACCCTTCGCCTTATATGTTTTATTTTAGCAGCGATATGGTTGAAATAGCGGGTGCATCGCCTGAAACGCTTGTCAAATTAGACGGTAAAAAAGTCTCTACCTTTCCGCTTGCAGGTACAAGAACGCGAGGCAGAAACAAATGGGAAGATAAACTTTTAGAAGAAGAGCTGCTAAGAGATCCTAAAGAACTCTGCGAACATAATATGCTTGTGGACTTGGGTCGCAATGATATAGGCAAAATAAGCAGATTTGGCAGTGTAAAGGTACAAAAATATCTCTCTGTTGTGCGCTTTTCACATGTCATGCACATAGGCTCAACCGTTGAAGGCGAAATAAGAGAGGATAAAAATGCAATAGACGCTATAGATGCGGTATTGCCTGCCGGCACATTGTCGGGTGCGCCTAAAATTAGAGCATGCGAAATCATTCATGAACTTGAAGGCAGCAAACGCGGTATTTACGGCGGCGCAATAGGTTATATAAGCTTTACGGGCGACATGGATACATGTATAGCAATACGCATAGCTTTTAAAAAGAGCGGAAGAGTTTATGTGCGTTCGGGTGCCGGTATAGTGGCGGACAGTATAGCCAAAAATGAGTTCATGGAGTGTGAAAATAAGGCAAAAGCAGTTATAAATGCGCTTATGCTTGCTGCGGGAGTGGGAGTGGTTAAATGGTACTCTTGATAGATAATTATGATAGTTTTTCCTATAATCTCTACCAGTTAATAGGCACTATAAATCCAAATATAAAAGTTGTGCGAAATGATAAAATAACCACAAAAGAGATAGATGCCCTAAAACCATCTCATATTATACTTTCTCCAGGACCGGGACGCCCGGAAGATGCGGGAATATGCATAGAAACAGTTAAATATTTTGCAGGTAAAATACCAATACTCGGCGTTTGTCTTGGACATCAAGCCATTTGCGAAGCATTTGGACTTAAAGTTATTTATGCTAAAAGTCTTATGCATGGCAAGCAGTCATTAATAATGATTGACACAAAAAGTCCACTGTTCAAGACTCTGCCAAATCAAATTTTAGCCGCAAGATATCACTCTTTGGCAGCAGATGCTTTCAATATACCTTCAACTTTAAAAGTCATAGCTAAAACCAAAGATGGAGAAATTATGGCGGTAAAACATATTAATTTTGATGTTTACGGCGTGCAGTTTCACCCCGAATCAATTCTAACGCCGCAAGGCAAAGCAATACTTGAAAGTTTTCTGTCTTTAAATAACGCTGCCGCTGTCATGTAGGCCGCATACACTATAAATATTACTGCGATTTTATTAAGCCAAAACGCTTCTGCGAACGCCCTGCTCTCTCTCTTTACCTTCCAATTTTTCCAAAACAGCAAGCGCAAAATCTATCGCGGTAGCAGGACCTTGCGAAGTGATAATATTATCGCTGTTTACTACAACCGCCTTATCTGCTACATGTCCGCTGCGTCCAATTACTTCTTCCATGGACGGATAGCAGGTATATGAGCCTTTTAAAACTCCTGCGACTTTTAAAACATAAGGTGCGGCACATATTGCGGCAAGCGTTTTGCCCGCTTTTTCATGAGATATTAACATATCCAGTAATCTGCCGCATTGAGCGAGATTTTTATGTCCTTCATTGCCTCCGGGCAGCACTATCATATCAAAATCGCTCTCTTTTACGCTCTCCAAAAGCGTATCTGCTTCAACAATAACACCGTTCGCTCCCTTGATGCTCTGTTTTGCAAGTGCGGCAGTTATAACTTCCACGCCGCCTCTGCGTAAAACATCTATGACAGAAACAGCCTCTATCTCCTCAAATCCCTCCGCTAACGGAACTAAAACTTTTGACATAATTTCTCCTCATGATTTAGTTACAATAATTATATCAGGAAAAGTATTTAAAAAAAAGCTGAAAGTATAAATTACAATTTTACTATTGTGGCTCCTGCGCCGCCCTGATTTGCATCGGCATCAAAAAACTCTTTAACACTTGGGTGAGTTTTGAGAAAGTTTTTCACGGCATGCGCCAATTTTCCGGTTCCGACTCCATGATATATGCGCACCTCATTAAAGCCTACCAAAAGCGCATCTGAAAGAAATTTATCACTCTTTTCTATCGCTTCGTCTGAGCGCATTCCATGTAAGTCAAGATTGACGGATACATTTTGCGGACGCAAAAGAGAGATATTGAAAGACTTTTTTTTGGAAGGAGTTTTTAATTCGGGCGAGAAAAGTTTTTGAAGGGAATTTTTTGGAAGATACATCATGACGCCGTCTATATCTACAACCGCACTCTCTTTTTTAAGAGCCGTTACAACGCCTTTTAATGTGCCGTATCCGACTCTATCACCTATATTTAAATCATCATTTTTGGCTTGTTTTGGCAGCGATACCGCTTTTTTTGCTTTATCGGCTTCATTCAATAATTTATGTATATTTTTATTTTCATTCTGTTTTGCCGCCTCTTTGGCAAGCTTTACAGCTTCTCTGTACTCATTTTCAAATCTAAATTTTAATATATTAAACTCTTTTTTTTGAACCTCTTTCTGCTCTTCCAAAGAGTTTGCAAGTTTGTCCAATTTATGCGTTTTTACCTCTATATCTTTTAATTTAGTTCTTATCTCAAACTCCAAATCTATATTTTTTTGTATCAAGTCGTTTAGTTTTTCCTTATCTTCGCCGTATAATATGCGCGCCTTTTCTACTATATTTTGTGCGATACCATATCTTGCTGCCGTTTCAAACGCATAACTTTTCCCGATAGTGCCGTATAAAAAACTGTATAATGGGCGTTGTGTTTTTTCATCATACAAAGCCGCTAAAAGTTCCGTTTGTTCATTTGAAGCAAGCATGGAAGCCAACCGCTTGTGATGAGTTGTAATAATAATTTTTACCTCTTTTTTGATTAAACAGTCCAAAATAGCGCAAAAAAGAGCCGCCGCCTCGTCCGCATCCGTACCAAGTTCTATCTCGTCAACACCCACGAGAGCCGAATTGACTGTGAAAAGTCTGCTAAATTCCACCATGCGTCCCGCAAAAGTGGAAATATCATTTTTGACATTTTGCGTATCTTCTATGATCGCTTTTATATTTTTAAATCTTCCGATATGCGAACCAGCCGCATCTATTTTCATCGGCAAAAGATATTTAGAAAGAAGTACGGCGGCAAGAACGGACTTTAAGAGCATTGTTTTACCGCCCGCATTTACGCCCGTTACCAATAAAATACTCTTTGTAAAATTGACACTCACACTCTTTGCGCCTTTTAACGCAGGGTGGAAAAAATCTTTTAGCACTATATCTTTATCACTGCTTGGAAGGATAAACTCCATATCATTTGCTTTGGCAAATGTAATGCGCGCCAAGTAGTTATCAAAACGGTCAAATTCTCTATTTAACCAGCTTAAAAAAAGTCTGTTTTTACTGAATTCCATACTTATTTTTTTAGCATATTCGTACATGAGAGCCTCTTTTTCGCCTGTAATAGCGCTCTCTTGCTCTTGATAACTATTAAGTGCATTCGGCACAACATAAAAATATCCGCCCGCACTTCTGCCGACAATCGTACCCTTAAGCACGCTTGCATAGCCGCCGCGTAGCAACAAACTCTCTTGATTATTCAGAAAATGCGCCTGTGTATCTACTAAAAACTCCTGTAATTTTTGAGATGATATAAGCGACCTCAAAACGCCGTATATTTTCTCTTTGAGCGCTTTAATTGCAGCATTCAACGATGCAAAACGAGGATCTATCTCCTCTTTTAAGTTTCCTTTATTATCAAACCACTTCTCTATCTCTAAAATAGCGGGCGGGATATTGACCCCCAAAATCCACTCCGCCGCATATCCTTCAAATTTCTGAGATTTAAGATATAAAAAATAGCGTATTATTTTGACAAACTCCCAAATCTCATCTATATGCAAAACGCCCTGTTTTGAAAGATGCATGAGCTTGGTATCAAGATTTATCACAGCAGGCGGCGGCACCAATTCATAATGAGAAAGTTCATTTATAAAGCGAAAATGCAGATTGGCATCGCCTTCCATGTAGAGCGGTTTTTCGCGTGCAAGATAGCTTTTATAATGCGCTATATAATCTTCCAAATCAAGCTGCAAAACCAACTCATGCATTATTTGACCCTGCAATTTTTAATAGGTATCATAACGCCTTGAATATCTTTAAAATACTCTTTTGCGCTAAAAACTTTGGTGCCGCCCACAAAAGTAAACTTTTCTGCCGTTACCTCTATATCGTCGCAAACAAGCGTTCTGCCCTGCTTAAAAGAATTTAACGTTTCTCTATCCGTTTCACTCTGTTTTATTATTGCGGTCTCATAAACTACAGCAAAAATTACCGCAAGTGCGCATAGAGTAACTGTAAGTAATTTACTGACTTTGCTGAAATTTTTGTTTTTTATGTAAAAAAACAGCAGTAAAATCAAAGCCAGCGCAATAATAACGATGCGGATATTAAACATGAGCATTTAAAAGTCTCCCCTCAATTGATATGTAATATCGCCCGCACCAAAACCGATAACAACTCCCCTGTCTATCTTTTTTAAAATTTTACCATCTTTTAAAAGCAAAACCGCACTCTCTTCTCTTACTATTTTATCGGCAAATGTTGGATTGTACAGATTAAATTCATTTTCAAAATCTATCTCTACTTTTGTTTCGCCTGCCGAATATACGGGCAAAATTATCAACTCGCTTACGCCCTCAAAACATTCGGTGAAAGCTTTGAGGTTATCTACTACGCGCGAATATTTGTGCGGCTGCCATATAGCGGTTATTTTGTCAAATCCTCTCATTTCCATATAAATGTCGGTGGATTTCAAAGTCGCTTTTATCTCTGTCGGATGATGAGCATAATCATCTATAAGAACAAAATCTTCCGAATTTTTTATAATATCAAAGCGTTTTTTTATACCTTTAAACTCTTTTAATCTCTCTCTTACAGCTTCAAGAGGCAAATCATTTAATGCCGCCAAAACTGCCAATGAAGCGTCAAGTGCGATATGATATCCAATACCGTACACTTCAAAACTACCCAAATCTTTAAGCGTAAAAACAGTATAAGGTTCGCCCTCTTTAATAATATAACGCAAATCTTTTATGTCATATGTAGGATATAACCTTATCGCTTCAAGTTTTGTAAGCGTTTTTAAAAAATCATCTTCCGCATTTATAACTCTTATTTTCGCACTTAAAAGAAAATTGGTATATGCGCCGTAAAAACGGTTAAGGTCATAATTATAATGCTCCATGTGTTCAGGTTCGGCATTGGTTACAACTGCAATATACGGATTAGAATTTAAAAAACTCTCATCGCTCTCATCCGCTTCAAATACGATATTATCGCTGTCTCGTAAAATCATATTTGAATTAAACTGCTTGCTTATTGCGCCCACTATCATTGAGCCGTCTATAATAGATGCCAGCATTGCGCTTGTGGTACTTTTACCATGTGCGCCGCATACGGAAAATATGCGTTTTTCCTTTAATATAAACGGCAGCGCATCTTTACGGGAAAACAGATTTTTATTCTCTCGCCTTGCTTTTGCAAGCTCTACATTAGACTCTTTTATCGCGGCCGAATAGACTATAAAATCCTGATCTGTTACAGCGCTTTCATCATGAGGAATAATTACTTTGACCCCTTCCTCTTCAAGCTCTTTTGTAATTTTTGAAGCTTTTATGTCAGAGCCTGAAATCTCATAGCCTTTTTGCTTTAAAAATCTTGCGAGTGCTGATATGCCAATACCGCCAATGCCTATAAAATGTATCTTTTTCAACTATCTGCCTTTCATAAAATCTGCTATTCGTTTAAGCGCTTCTTTCGTATCATGCTCTTCTAAAACAAGAGCTATACGCACAAATCCCTTTCCTGCGCCTTTGCGCCCAAGATAACTTCCCGGCAATACTTTAACATTTTTCTTTTCATAAAGTTTTTTTGTAAACTCTTCATCATTTTCCACTTGAAGCCAAATATAAAATGTAGCCGAACTTTCGCTGATACCTAAAATCTCTTTTGCCGATTCAAAATTTTTAATATATTTCTGCCTCGTTTTTTCTACATGCCGTTCGCTATTCCATGCCTCTGCCGCAGCAAGCTGCATAGGCACTCCAGCCGTACAGCCGGCATATGTTCTATATTTGGCGTATTCTGTTAAAATTTTACTCTCTCCAGCCACAAAACCCGAACGCAAAGACGGAGCGCATGAGCGTTTGGATATAGAGTTTAAAGCCAAAATATTTTTAAAACTTTTATTGCCTGCCGCTATACTCGCTTCTAAAAGCGAATGCGGCGCATCAGCGCAATAAATTTCACTGTAACATTCGTCATTGATAAGTATAAAATTATATTTTAGCGCCAATTCAACCCACTCTTTCAACTCTTCAAGATTCATCACCGAAGCGGTTGGATTTGAAGGAGAATTCAGCATGACCAGACTGCACTCTTTTAAGATATTTTCATCTATCTCAGGCTTAAATCCATTTTCCTGTTCAAGATTTAAATACACGCTTTTTGCCCGCGATGCCACAGCTGCGCCTTCATAAATCTGATAAAAAGGATTTGGATAAGCCATAACAGGATTTGATTTGTTAAAAAGTAAAAACTGCGGCAGATTAAACAGCGCCTCTCTTGTGCCGAGCGTAGTTACAAGTTCATCTGTTTTTAAAGTAACTCCAAAACGTCTTTTGACGAAATTTATCTGCGCCTCATGCAGCGCCTGTTCGCCTGCAGTTTTCGGATATTTATTTAAAAGATGAGAATTTTTTTTAAGGCACTCTTGTATAAATTCAGGCGTTTCAAATTGAGGCTCTCCTACCGTCAAAACCAATGGTTTCAACCTCTCGTTGGGAGTTATCGCTAAAAGCAGATTATTTAATTTTTCAAACGGATACGGCTCAAAATTCATTGCATTCCTCTGATATAAAATTGAAAACATTTTATCAAACAACGCCTTAAAATAGTAATTTGCGCTAATATTTGCGATATTAGTTTTACTTTACACTCTATTTTCTAATTTATTTATGGTAGAATTTGGCTGATTTTATTTCAATCAAAGAATAATTAAATCAAATTGTGATAAAATCGTTTGATTAATATTCTTTTAGGACTAATTGTATGAAAACAAAGATACTCTGTTTTTTAGGATTGATGATATGCTTGGCTTCTTTTGTATATGCGCAATTAAGCGGAGCTACTACAAATTCTTATGTATGTTTTAGCTGTCATAAAGACCAGCAAAAAGATTGGGTTACCACTTGGCATTCCCGTTCGCATATAGACAGCAATCCGATATACAAAGCCGTAGTAAATTACATAAGCCGTGTTACATATCAACCCGAAGAGAGTGTTCTTGTAAGCTGTGCGCAATGCCATAATCCAAAAATGACCATCAAAGAGATCAGCGGTAAAGACTCTTTTACACTGGCAAAAGTTTTAAATGTTGAAACAGAGCAGACAAAACGAGTGGACACATCTGTAAGCGATCCGAGTCTTAAAGACGGCATCAGCTGTAATATCTGTCATAACGTTGAAAAAATAAACGAGAGTATGGGCATGGAAATGCGAGGTTTTAAAGCTGTTGAATGGGGTCCTAACGACATTGTTTACGGACCGTTTGAGGATGACGGCAGAGCAGGTATCCACAAATCCATACAAAAAGACCATTTTATAAATCCTGACAAACTCTGCATGGCTTGTCATTTCGGCGGCGAAACAGATACCAAAGTTGAATTATATGCAACAGGTAAAGAGTTTCTCGGAAGCGACGATACAAGCAAAAGATGCGCAGACTGCCACATGAGTACAAAAAGAAAAGGCATAATAACTCCTGAGATAACAAGACCCGGCATTGTCGCAAAAGAGAGAAATATCCGCTCTCATCTATTTGAAGGAGCAAGAAACAGCGATATATTAAAAGAGACAATTTCGCTTAATGCAAAACCTGAAGGAAACAATATAATACTTGAGCTGACAAATCTAACTCCTCATAAAGCTCCAACCGGATTTGGCGGCAGAAGCATGGATGTCAAAATAGAGTTTAAGCGGGGCGATTCGGTAGTAGATACGCAGACATATACGCTTGAAACTATATATGTGGATAAAAAAGGCAAAGAGATAATACCATACCTTGCCGCTTCTATTAAGAGCGACAATAGACTTGCCCCACATGAGAGCAGAAAATTAAATGTTCCAAAATTTCCGGGTGCAACAAGCGCAAAAATAACGGTAACTTACAGACTTGTAAGCGATAGAATACTAAAACTTATCAACTTTAGCGATCCTATATTCAATAAAAATTATCCTGTTGCTTCAATAGATATAAATCTATAAAGCCCTTGTGCAAAAAGGCGGATAGAGTAAAATCTCCCGCCTTTTTGCGATAACTAATTTAAAAGCTCTTTTTTCACAAGTTGATTTCTAAAGCCCCATATTTTTCTCGCCTCTATAACCGCATTGATATTTATCTCTCCTATAAGCATCTCTTCGCCATCTCCCAAAGAAGCTTCCAAAGTGCCGTCCGGCGAATAGAGAGCCGTATCTCCGTAAAAATACCATGAATGCGCTTTATCTTTAAAGCTTCCCACTCTGTTTACACGCAAAATATAGGCGCTGTTTAAAAATGCTCTTGTTTTTAAAAGTTCGCTCCATCTTATGCGCGATTCAAATGTGCTCACACTTGGCATTAAAACCAAATCTACCTTTTTTTTCATCACTTGCTGCCAAAATATATCAAAATGCGCCTCAAAACCGCTTATAATGCCTACTCTTAAACCCTCATGTATAAATAGGGGTATAGACATATCTTTCATATTATTGGCAAAAAATCTATCTTCATCCCAGTGCTTATAATTTATCAAAATTTTCTGTTCATAAAAAAAGGAGATATTGGGCGTAAAGCGTGCGACTGCTTTATACGGTTTATCTTTTTTGTATAAAATAATCGGCGCTATTATCGTTACATTATAGCTTTTGGCAAGATCTTTAAGAATGGCAAGCCTGTGTTCGGATTGTTCTTTTATCATAGATGACGGAATTTTTTCAAGTTCTTTGAAAAAATTATTCAGCACATACTCTCCAAGCGTTATAAGATTTACGCCCATTTTGGCGCAGCGTCTTATATAATAGTCCAATCTTGCATTACTCATGGGAAGCGTTTGGAGTTGAATAGCGGCTATTTTGACACTCATGAGCTTTTCTCCTCCGATAAAATTTTAAACTCTTGCTTGGCATTTTCCAGTAAATTTGACGCCTCTTTTAATATCTTTATACCCTCTTTATAATAAGCCATACTCTCTTCAAGCGGCAGTGAAGGTTCGCTTATTTTCTCCAAAAGCGCTTTTGCTTTCTCTATTTTCTCTTCAAATTTTTCTGTTTTTGCCATGTTTTTCTCCTATTCTAAAGCCTTTTTTATATAAAAGTCAAATTTCTCATACTCAACCAAAAATGCATCATGTCCATAGTCGCTCTCAACACAGATATATTCTGTCATATCTTTTCTGCCAAGCTCATATAAAGTATCTCTCATGAACTCCATTTCGTCGGGTAAAAATAGAAGGTCGCCCTTAAACGCAATAAGATACATTTTAGCTTTTATAGAGCTGAAAGAATCTTTCAAAGACTCATAATTTCGCGCAGCATCAAATATATTCATTGCTTTAATGATGTAAAGATAGCTTAACGGATCAAACCGTTTTGAGAAACTATAACTATTATATTCCAAATATCTTTCAGTCTGAAAACGCCCGAAAAGTTCATATAAACCGTCCGTATCTACATAATTCCTGTCAAATTTATGGCGCATGGAGTATGGAGAAAGAAAGCTTATGTGTCCTGCCATTCTGCCTAAAGCAAGTCCCAAAAGTCCATCTTCCTTAAAAGCGTCCTTTTCATACTGCCCTTTTTCAAATTGCGGATCATTAATAATGCCGTCCATCGCTATTTTATTAAATGAAATAGCCCATGGCGAAGTCGCATAAGTACCTGCCAAACAGATAATGCGTTTTGCAAAATCAGGATATTCTATAGAACAACAAAGAGCCTGCATAGCGCCCAACGAGCCTCCGATAACGGCATGAGCAGTCGTAAATCCCAATCTTGCAAAAAGATTTTGCTGAGCGCGCAGCATGTCACTTATTGTGATGACAGGGAATTTCAAACGATACGGTTCTTTTGTAGAAGGATTTATGGACATAGGTCCTGTAGTGCCATTGCAGCCGCCTAAAATATTGGCACAGATGATGAAAAATTTGTTGGTATCTATAACTTTACCGTCGCCTATTAAAGGGTCCCACCATCCTGTTTTAACATCTCCGTCATAACGACCGGCTGCATGCTGTGAACCTGTAAGAGCATGAAAAACCACTATAATATTACTTTTGTCCGAATTTAATTCGCCGTATGTCTCATATGCAACATCATAAGATTCCAATATCCGCCCGCTTTCCAAATATAACGGCGAATTAAAATGTTCAATCTTTTGAGTTATAACCACATACAGCCTTTAGAAAAAATTTTTATATTATATCTAAAAATGCTTTGAATAATTCAGTATCAGCGGTTTTCGTCTCTCTTGTTTTCAGCGTACATGCGATCAAACAAAACAGCGCCGTTTTGAAAGTAATTGTTATAAACAGATTGTTATTAATATCGGGAAAATGACCGCATCAGCTCTATAAAAGAGACTCATGCCAATGCGGTCAAATCAAAATAATTTACCCTAAAAACTCTCTTTTGAAGTACTCTTTCGGAGCGCCGCAAAGAGGACAGGCGCCTGGAGCTTTTTTGCCTTTATGAACATGTCCGCATATTTCACAGACCCATGACTCTTCCTCTTCATCTTCAAAAAAGCCGTTTTGTTCAAGTTTTGCTTTTTGAGTAAGATACTCTCTTTCGTGTTCGGTTTCAACTTTGGCGATTGCCCTAAAAAGTCTTGCAAGTGCGCTGTAACCCTCATCTTTGGCTATTGCCTCAAATTCGGGATACATTGTGGAGTATTCGTACTTTTCGCCTTCTGCGCCGTAAATCAGATTTTTAGCCGTAGTGTCCAGTTCAAAACCATGAATTAATTTATTGTACTCTTTATACTCCGCTCTCGCATGCCACATCTCATTAAGAGCCGCTTCTCTAAAATGTGCGGCTATTTGATGCAAGCCCTCTTTTTGAGCAACTTCGGCAAACAAATCATATTTGTTTCGCGCCATAGATTCGCCTGCAAAGGCTTTCATGAGATTAACTGCCGTCAAATTTTCAGTGATACACTCCATCTCTTTACCGCAACATATAAGCGTTCCGCCGCCCACATTTTGCACCTCTACCTCGTTACCGCATATATTACAGCGATATGTTTCATATTTTTTCATATATTCATTCTCCTTCTAATGGAGAATTATTATTACATAACTATCTTTATTTCTTAATTAAAAGTGTAAATATATAGTGCGTTAAATAGAGAGCAAAAAATAGATAAAGAAAAAGTCCAACCAATGGAATAAGAGCCAGCATATAAAATAAAAAAGAGAGAAGCAGTATATTAAATTTGACAGGTTTTAAAAGCTCTTCGGCGCTTTTTTCATCAATAATATTTGAAATAACATCAAATGTCAAAAGTTTATAAAACAGATAAAAAAACGGCACATTGAAAGCGACGATATTTAAAATGGGTATAAACATGAATGGGATAGCCAAAATCAGCAGCAATACAAATTTCAACAGCGTCAGCAGTGTAACGCTAAATGTTTTTAATGTGCCTGTGGCTTGCAGTTTGTATTCGCTGTAATATCTCTTATGCACTGTTTTAACGACTGTCGGCGTTAAAAATCCGAGAATAAGAATGCCTATAACAACGCTTAATACCGCGGCTAAAAATACTCCGAAAAGATAGAATAAAATAGTAATAACATAATGAACCGCCGCAAAACTTAATATTTTTGCGATTAGAGGAAAGTCCGATATAAGTTTGCCGTCATCCAATAAGGCTATTTGCAAGATACGCAAAACTTCGCCGCCGCTTAAAAATAAAACAAGAAGAGATAAAACAAGCACAACAAAAAGCGGAGCGAAAGAGAGCGTTAAAAACTTTTTGGAGAAAAAATCACTGATGCTTTTTGAAAAAATATCCATGTGCTTCATGTCGTTTTTTTGTAAGCCTCTTCAAGTTTTTTGTATATCTCGTCTATGTCATGTAACCCGCTTTTGAGTATCTCAAGCATAACGGTATTATCCTCTTTGCCGCCCCATACTTTTTTATAAGAGCCGTCTTTATAGCCGTTGTTTTGGCGAAAACGGTTAAGAACATTTTTGGCTACATAGTATTGATACAATAAAGCCAGATTGATGCCGCATTTTAAAGAGAGCGCAAAATACTCTACAAGCATCGGGTCAAACCGCGCATAACCTTTGGCAGTCGCTTTGTGTATAATAACTTCCGTATCATTTATAATCTCAAACGGATTTGCCGCCTTTATATTAAAAGGGTCGGAACAAAACTCTTTAAAACCGTGCATATTTTCTATATTTGCAACTATCGCATCTATATCGCCCAGATTATTATGTTTATAATATTCCAAAATAAGACTCATGATAAAGTGCCATATATCAACTATCTCTACGCGGACGTTTTCCCAGTCTATCGGTCTGTTTAAATCTTTCCAGTGTTTCCATTGAAAACTGTCCACAAGTTCGGCGCACTCCATATAAACACATCTGCGCCAATTTATGATATTGTCTGTTTTTGTATATCCGTTCTCCCACCCCTGTCCGTTTGTTTCGTCATTTAAAGAGCGTTGGAGCTTGAACATTGCCTCAAGTTTTTCTCTATTTGTCATTTTTCATTTATCCTGAATTTTGAATTTAAAATTATATCAATTTTTTGCAGCATTATAATTATTGCTCCTGCTTGTTGCCAAAATATTCCAAAGCCGTTTTTACAAAAGGGTGTTCCAGCAACTGCTGTTTCTCCTGTGCATGTTCGTTTTTAACTTCTGTCTGTTTGGCTGCTTCGGCTTTTCTTAGCGCCTCTTTTGCCTCTTCTTCTGCCCTCTCCTGTTCTTCTTTGATTTTGCCTGTGTGATTTACAACAAGCTCCGTATTTATGCCGAAAATATCCCATGTAAACTGTTTTATGATGGAATATCCCGCCCTGATAATTTTTCTGTCGCCGTTCATCGCATGAGAATTTAGATAAAGTTTATTTTCCTTAAACTCCGTAAATTCAATATTTTTTTCAAAACATTCGCCAAGTTCCATATTTCTATCCGTCAGTTTGACTATAAGATGTTGAAATTTATCCATATCGCTTTTTGCAGGATTTTGGACAAGAGTTTGCGTCAATACGGGAGCGGGTTTATTATCTACATGAGGAATCTCTATCTTTTCACTCTCAATAGATGCTATCAAATCGTCTATTTTGTCAATATTTAAAACTTCCATCATTTTAAAAAACAGGAGCGCTAATACAAAACTGTTTTCGGGATTTAGATATAAAAGACCTTTTGCTTCACTTAAAACTCTAAAAAACCACTCGCATCGCCTGATTGTGAATTTTGAGTCGTCCTGATTGAAATATCTGTCTTTCAGATAAGATATCATTTCATCTATAATAACGCCGCATTCGTAATTACTGAACTCTTTTATAAATTCAAGCGCTCTTTTTCTATCGCCGTCCATGATACACGCAAATATCTCTTTTATCTGTTCAGGATCAAGAAGTCCCAACATGGAAGCCACAGAAGACGGGGTAAGGTCGCTTTTTGAAAAGATAATAGCCTGATCAAGCAGTGTCAAAGTATCGCGAAGCGAACCGTTTCCTGCGCGCGCTATAATATCCAGCGCATCTTTGTCATATTTTATCCCTTCAAGATTTAGTATATGCTCCAAATGTTTTACCGTATCATCGCGCGAAATCTGTTTAAACCGAAAGTGCTGCGTGCGTGAAAGTATCGTTGCAGGAAGCTTCATGGGATCTGTCGTGGCAAGGATAAATTTTATAAACTCAGGCGGTTCTTCAAGCGTTTTTAAAAGCGCATTAAAAGCTTCGCGCGTAAGCATGTGAACTTCGTCTATGATAAATATCTTAAACCTTGCCGTTGTCGGTTTGTATTTCGTATTTTCTATCAACTCTCTTATATCATCTATTTTACGCGAACTTGCCGCATCCATTTCAATAATGTCAATATGTCTGTTTTCATTCGCCATAATGCAGTTCGGGCAGACTTCGCAAGGATTTTTTGTAGGTCCGTTATCACACACTAAAGCTTTCGCAAATATCCTCGCCGTAGATGTCTTACCGCTTCCTCTAAGTCCTGAAAAAAGGTAAGCATGAGATAGCCTGTCCTGCGAAAGCGCTGACGAGAGCGTGATAATAATCGCATCTTGCCCTATCAATTCTTCAAAATTAGACGGTCTATATTTTAAAGCCAAAACTTGCGACACAAAAAACTCCTGAATAATATTAAAAATAGATTCTACTACTTATTTAATTAAAAAAAGGAATATTTTTTGGAGTTGAATTTAGTGTTTAGAGTAATATATCTCTGAAGAGACTTGGTGTCTCTTCAGAAAAGCAGTTAAAATATCCAATCGTAAGCGAAATTTGTGATCCAAGGTATGCCCACAAGCAGATACACAGCTATATAAAATACGCCGAAAATGCAGCCAAGCCGCCAAAAATCCGCCGTCTTGACATATCCGCTGGCAAACCAGACAGGGCTGTGTCCCGTACCGTATGGAGTCAAAACACCCATAAGACCCATAGGAAGTACCATAAGTAGAGTAACAAGCTGTACATCAACTCCCGGAATTGTTGAAGCCATTGTGATAAATACGGCAAGAAGCGCAGTTACATGAGCCGTTCCTGATGCAAAAAAGTAGTGGATAAAATAGAAAATTAACACGAGTCCTATCATCGCGCTCAAAGGTGAAAAATCGTTAAGATATCCGCCTGTTATTTGTGCGACCCAATCCAAAAATCCGACATTTTTAAGACCTCCGGCTAATGTTACAAGCGTACCGAACCATACCAAAACATTCCATGCAGGCTTATTGCCTAAAAAATCATTCCATGAGATTATTTTGCATGCAAGCATTGCGATGATTACCATGATAGCCGTAGTAGTCGCATCTACACCGAAAAATCCGCTTCCTATCCATAAAACAAGCGCACAAATAGATATGGAGATCATAAATATCTCTTTTAACGATATTTTGCCGATTTTTTCAGTCTCTTTTGCCGCCCACTCTACTACATGAGTAGAACCTTTAATTTCAGGCGGATAGATAAAATAAGCTAAAAGCGGAGTCGCTATGAAAAGTATGATACTCACAGGCAAGAAAGCTATGAGCCATCCGCCCCAATCTACTACATTCACGCCTGATTCAGCCGCAACCTGCAAAGCTAACGGGTTTGGAGCTTGTCCTGTAAGAAAGATGGAGCTTGATACGCAGGTTGCCGCTAAAGCGCACCATGCAAGATATGCTCCGATTTTTCTTGAATCTTTATCGGGATAACTTCCAAACATAGGCGGAATAGATGTGATAATCGGATACAGTGTTCCGCCGCTTCTTGCCGCATTGCTTGGTATAAACGGAGCAAGTATGCCGTCTGTTATGGATATGGCATATCCAAGACCGATAGTTGACTTGCCGAGTTTTTTAACTAAAAGAAGAGCGATACGCTTGCCAAGTCCCGAATTTTGATATCCTATACCTATCATGAATGCGGCAAAAATCAACCAAACGGTTTTATTTGAAAAACCTGTTAAAGCCCACTTTATCATAACATCGGCGCTTGCGCTTTTAACTCCCGTACCTGCAGGTCCTACTCCGCAAAGCACGGCTACCGTAATGCCTATAAAACCGATTAGAGCGGCAGGAATAGGCTCCAAAATCAAACCTACGATTACTCCCGCAAAAATACTAAAGTACAACCAAGTATTTGGGTTGACACCCTCAGGCGTTGGAAATAAAAAAACTGCAATACCGATGAGAATCGGTATCAAAAGCTTAACATAACTTTTCATTTTTCTCCTTTAAAAAAGAATTTTAAAGGACATATTATAACATATTTATATTATTTTTTTTTAAGTATAAATATTAAGTTTAGCGCATAATTACAAATTAATTTTTATATAAGCAAGAGCGCAGCGACGGTATTATAAAAAAATATTTTTCCATAATAACCTTTATATAATAATTTAAAAAACTTTTAAATATTAAATATCTTTCTATCTTCTGCTCTTTTCATGAAAGCTTTCAAATTAGTTTGATTTGTGATTTAAGTATTTCATTTAAGATAAATTTAGATACAATGGAGCCAAAATATAAAAAGGTGATAAGTGATATTCGTTATCAGTGGCTCTTACACAGAAACACAGAAACACAGAAACACAGAAACACAGAAACACAGAAACACAGAAACACAGAAACACAGAAACACAGAAACACAGAAACACAGAAACACAGAAACACAGCTTAAACAAAAATTAATAC
>JAISXY010000007.1 GCA_031270285.1 Campylobacteraceae bacterium | reverse complement strand
CGGATTAGCACAAATATTTCACGTAACCCATCTCTTGTTACCGCTTCATCTAAACTAAAATCATCGCCAATTTGCAATAAAACACTTGCTAATCCCTCTATCCTTTCAAGAGCATTAGCGTAATATTCCAACGCAAACACGAGCGAGCATTCAATACCGTCCACTTCATACTTATTCATTTATATGCCTTTAAAAAAATTGTTGTATGATTATGGAGCTTTAAAAACTCAAAAAAATCGTTCAAAATCTACAGAATTTTCAAAATGGGGCACCATAGGGTAACCAAAAGCAAAAAATTAAAACCTTAAAGTACCTAATAAATGCCGTATTTATCGGCTTTAACGGTGCTTTTAAGGTAGAAATATTAGTGCGTATCCGCCTCCCGCAACCAATTTATAAATCTTCAAAAGCTCTAAAATCACTGTTTATAACATTCTCATGTTAAGTTTTTTTCATTTCCATATTTTATTTTTTGTTAAAAAATAAACTTAAAAAATACTAAAAATATTAATTAAGACTTTTTGTGCAACTCATTAATGCAATATAAATTTTACTATTTTTATTTATAATAAACCTTTTGATTTATTCCATGTAGTCATTTTAAAATAAATTTTAATAATTAGTATGATACCATTTGTTAAAATTTATAAAGGCATAAAGCATGAAAGATACAAAAATAAGAATTTTGATGCGCAAACTAAAAGTTACACATGCTGAGCTTGCTAAAGAACTTGGTATTGTCAAAGGTACTGTGGATAGTTATAGAACAAGCATGCCAAAAAAGCTTGACCTTATGATAGACGGTCTTCGCTATAGAAAGTTGGTGCGTTTTTTATTTGAAGAAGAGCTGAAAAGCAGACGCAAAGATTCATAAAACAGATAATTTTTAATCCGTCATCTAATAATAAATTAAGTAAAAATAGCAATATTACATCTATTCTATTCAAGAATTATTAAAGCTTTTTATTGTTATATATAAAAACGGTGATTTGTATTTTGGCAGTTATAAGAGATGGTTGCCGGAATAGGATTCGAACCTATATAGCGAGATCCAGAGTCTCGCGTCCTGCCGTTAGACGATCCGGCAAACTTTAAAAGCGTATATTATAATAAAATTTTCTTACGAAAGGCTTTTGCTAAATCAATATAATATTTAAAATGCTAAAAGCAGTAACCTTTGCTTCTAAACAGTGAACAGTAAACTGCAAAACTTGACGGCAAAATCTACTTTTCAGGTAGAATTTCCAGTATCTTTTTTACAGCGTCAAGCGGATTTTTTGCCTGATATATCGGGCGTCCGACTACTATAAAATCGCATCTGTTTTTAAAAGCCGTTTCTATATCCGCTACACGCTTTTGGTCGTCTTTTTGCGCATTTTTAAACGGTCTTATGCCCGGAGTTAGTGTAAGAAAACTCTCATTTGTACAGCTTTTTATCATCAAACTCTCATACACAGAACAGACAACGCCGCCAAGCCCGCTCTCAAAGCTGTCTTTTGCAAATTGCAGCGCTTTTTTTTCTATACTTTCGTTATATATACTTTTGAAATTCTCATCATCAAAGCTGGTAAGCGCAGTTACGGATAGTACAATCGGAGGATTTTTCATGCCTTTTAGCCTATCTTTCACCATTTTCATGGCTTCCTTGCCGCTGCTTGCATGCACGTTGAACATCTCTACATTAAGCCCTGCTATGGATTCCGCCGCATCAGCCATAGTGTTCGGTATATCGTAAAGCTTCAAATCAAGAAAAATCTTAAAATTATTGTTTATGCTTTTTAGCTCGCTTATGATGTTTTTCCCGTCTCTTATAAATGAGCGGAGTCCGACTTTGAGCCAAACATCGCACTCTTTTAAAGATTTTGCCAAAGATATGTTATCTTTTTCATCGGGCAAATCTAAAGCTACGCAAAGCTTCATGAGATACTCTTTTTTATGGAGTCCAAAACGCCGTTTACAAACTTGGAGCTTGTCTCATTTCCAAGCTCTTTGGCTAACTCTATAGCTTCATTGATAACGACCGCACTGTCAAGCTTGGTATATAAAAGCTCATATGCGCCAAGCCTTAAAAGCGCTCTTTCTATCATGCCGATTTTTTCCAGTTCCCACTCTTTTAAGTATCTGTTGATGGCTTTATCTATCTCGTCGATATTATTTAAAACCCCGTGATAAAGATCTATCGCAAACTCTTTTTGCTGATTTCTTATCTTTTTTTCTTCAAAAATCTCATCGCGAAATTTTACGATACCGTCATTTCCGATATCCTGTGCGTACAAAAATCCTATTATAGTCTCTCTGACTTGACGACGTGTTGCCACATTAAGCCTTGATTTTGCCGAAAAGAGCGATAATCTCTATCAGATTTACCATGCTCTCAAAGCCTTTATTTCCCGATTTACTTCCCGCCCTTTCGATAGCCTGCTCAATAGTATCTGTGGTCAAAACACCGAAAGTTACAGGCTTTTGGTATTTAAGCGTTGTATTTGCGATACCTTTTGTAGCCTCAGCGGAAACAAAATCAAAATGCGGCGTAGAACCCCTGATGACGGCGCCTACACAACAAATACCATCATATTTGTTGATAGAGAGCGCCTTATCAAGCGCAAACGGTATCTCAAAAGCGCCCGGTACTAAAATCAAATCAAGATTTTTATCATCTCCGCCATGTCTTAAAAAAGCGTCTCTCGCTCCCTCTACCAGCCTGTCTGTGATGATGTGATTAAATCTTGCATTTATGATAGCTATTTTTTCACTTCCGTTTAACGAAAGTTTTCCTTCAATGATATTCATTTTCTCTCCTTTATCACCTTTTTGCAAAAATTCGCCCAATTATAACAAAATTACTGCAAAAAAGAGTGCTATCCATGCAAAAATCAATTTAAACTTGTGTGTAAAGTTTTTCAGAGCTTTGATTTTGCAAATTATTATGTTGAAAATCATAAAAAATATGATCGTTTTATTGTTTGCACTCTCATTTGTCATTCCAGTTTCTCGCTGTCATTCCTGTGTTCTCCTATGTCATTTCCATGTCCTCTTATATCTTTCCTGCTTCTCTCTGTCATTCCCGCGTAGGCGGGAATCCATTTTCTCATGACGATTATTTTTCAAAAATATTTTTCTATGAGAATATTTTTTGTATGTTTTTTTGAAAACAAGCGAAGTGTTTTTAGCATTTTGTTTATTATTTTTTTTGGATACCCGATTACTCGGGTATGACGGAGGGGCATTGGCATGACAAAGAAAGGGTTGGATACCCGTTTTCAAGGAAACATTTCAGCAAGCTGAAAGCGCTTCGCTTGTTTTCACGAGTATAACGAAAAGAGTGTGTGTCATTCCCACCCCCTATGTCATTCCCGCGACCGAACGACAAGCTTACAAAGTAAGCACATATCGTGAGGGGTGGCGGGAATCCATCTTTTATTCTTTTTTTTATAGATATAAAACAAATTATTCTATGTTTATTTTACTTTCTTTTGGATACCCGCCTCCGCGGGTATGACAAAGGGGACAGGCATAACGAAGAGGGTACAATGGATAACCTGCATTCCTCGCAAATATCTTTTTTTACAAAAACGATTACGCTCGTGTAGGTATGACGGGTGTGTATGTATTTCCTGTGTGAATAATGCGACCCAGTCTCTTTTTGTCATTCCCGTGTTCCCTTTTGTCATTCCCGCGACCGAACGACAAGCTTACAAAGTAAGCGCATATCGTGAGGGATGGCGGGAATCCAAGAGCGCATAAAATTACTTTACATATCAAATAAAGTAAAAGCGCATAAAACCAAAAAACCTTATCGCAAATTTCACTTTAAAGCGTTTTGTATCTTTTTGATGGATTGTATCACAGTGTCTAACTCCGCCAAGTCAAGCATATTTGGTCCGTCGCAGAGGGCAACGCAAGGATTAAAATGCGTTTCAAAGAAAAATCCGTCAACCCCGACAGCTGCTGCCGCTCTTGCAAGAGGAGCTACAAACTCTCTTTTGCCGCCGCTTTTTCCCTCAGCGGATCCCGGCATTTGGACAGAGTGCGTCGCATCAAAAATAACAGGCGCAAACTCCCTCATAATCCCAAGCGCTCTCATGTCAACTACTAGATTTCCATATCCAAATGTACTTCCTCTCTCACACAGCCACACGCCGTACTCTTTGGCAGCTTCAAAGCCGCTTTTTTTAGCGCCTCTTGTGTCAAGTACTTTTTTGACCGAATACTTCATGTCGCTTGGATTTAAAAACTGCCCTTTTTTGATATTTACCACACATTTTGTTTTTGCCGCAGCAACAAGCAAATCCGTTTGACGGCACAAAAATGCGGGTATTTGCAGTACATCTACTACTTCGCCCGCGCTTTTTGCTTGCGTAAAATCATGAATATCCGTCAAAAGTTTAAATCCAAATTCGCTTCTTACCTCATCTAAAAGTTTTAAACCTTCCTCAAGTCCGGGACCTCTAAAACTCTCTATGCTTGTTCTATTTGCCTTATCAAAGCTTGATTTGAAATAAAAATCTATACTCTTATCTTCATGATATTTGACAAGCTCTTTTGCAACGCGAAAAAGCGACTCCCTGCTCTCTATAACACAAGGACCTGCTATTAAAATCATATTTTCTCCTTAGCGACCAATATGCCGCCTAAAATGACGAGTATTATACCAAATAAACCTATCAAATCAGGAAACGAACTCCACACTATCATGCCAAAAAGTACGGAAAACAGTATATCCGCATAACTTACCGCCGAAACTATGCCTGCCCTTGCCGCTCCGTAAGCTCTTGTCATAAATATCTGGGCTATCGTGGCAAAAATCCCCATGCAGACTATATAAAACCAATTTATCCCATAGGGCATGGTTACTTCCCCAAAAAGTTCGCCGAAAAAACTCATATTTAAAAATCTATCCGCCAAAGCGATGAGAACAGGTCCAACAGTTCCTGTGGCCATGAAAAAAAGCACTATTGTTCTTGTATCATAATACTTTTTAAGCTCTCGCACGCTTGTATATGCCAAAGCGGCTCCAAATCCGCTGAAAAGTCCCATTATGTCGGTTATTTTGAGAGTAAGTCCGCTTGGCTTCATGATAAAAATTATCCCGACAAATCCTATAAAAATAGCCGCCCACCCTTTTTTGCCAAGCCTCTCATTTAAAGCAAAAAATGCTATAACCGCCGTAAATATCGGAGCAGTTCTTGAAAATGTCATGGCGTCTGCCAAAGAGGTATGCGCTATATTGTAAAACCATGCGAGCAGTGCCAAAAAACCTATGATGCATCTAAAAAACAAAAGTCCTATCTTGCCTCCTTTGTTTTTAAGAGGCGAGCTAAAAATCGTTGCGCCGATAAGCGCCACACCGAAGATGTTTCTAAAAAATGCTATCTCCAAAACCCCAAGAGAACTGCTTAAAAGCTTTACAAAAACTCCCATGAGCGCAAAGAAAAATGATGCTATTAACATATAAAGAACGCCGCTGTTTATCTTTGAAAAATACATGTTTTATCCTAAAAATTTGCCATTGTATAGCAGTTTGCCTTACAGAGTTGTTATAAATCGCACTCTAAAACAGTTTACGCCTTTATTTAGGAAAAAAAATGTAAAATCTCATTTTAGTTTATTTATAAGGTTTTATTTGAAAACAATTGCGCTTCTTGGACTTCCAAATGTCGGGAAAAGTTCGCTGTTTAACCGTATCGCAAAAGAGAGACTCGCCATAACGTCAGATGTCAGCGGAACAACGAGAGACATACGTTACAAAGATGTTGAGATAGAGGGCAGGCAGTGCCGTATTGCCGACACGGGAGGACTTGACGACTCAACCGTTCTTTTTGAAAATGTAAAAAAACAGTCGTTAAAAGCTGCGAAAAAAGCGGATATTTTACTTTTTGTAACAGATGGAAAGATTCTGCCGCAAGAGAGCGAAAAAAAACTCTTTTTTGAACTCCAAAAACTCAAAAAGCCCATCGCTTTGGTCATAAACAAGATAGATAATGAAAAAGAGGAAGAGAGAGCTTGGGAGTTTTATCAGTTCGGAGCGCAAAATATTTTTACCATATCCGTTTCGCACAACAGAGATATCGCAAAACTTCTCTCATGGGTTATCTCATTTTTGCCTGCGCCAAAAGAGGAGTTGATTTTGCAAGATGATGAAGATCTCTCTTTGGAAGAGCTTTTGCAGGAAAAAGAGGATAAAAGCAGTGATGATTTGATAAATGTAGCCATCATCGGACGCGTAAACGTCGGAAAAAGTTCGCTTTTAAACGCTGTTTTGGGAGTAGATAGAGCGGTTGTGAGCGAAGTTGCAGGCACTACGATAGACCCTGTTGACGAGATGATGATATATGAGGATAAAAAGTTAAATTTTGTAGATACGGCGGGTATAAGAAAAAGAGGAAAAATAGAAGGCATAGAAAAATATGCGCTAAATAGAACCTCTTCCATGCTGGAACGCTCCGATATTGCGCTTTTGGTGCTTGATGCAAGCGAGCCTTTCACGGAGCTTGACGAGAGGATAGCAAGTCTTATAGACAAATACCATCTTGGCTGCATCATAGTCTTAAACAAATGGGACAAAGCAAGAGAGAGTTTTGAAAAAATCACGCAAGATGTGAGATATAAGTTTAAATTTTTATCTTACGCTCCCATCATTACGCTCTCCGCACTGTCAAAACAGAGGGTTCATAAAATAAACGACCTGATAATCAAAATATACAACAATTACACCTTAAGAGTTCCTACGGCAAGATTAAATGAAGCCATACAAGAAGCAAGCAGAAAACATCAGCTTCCTTCCGACAAAGGAAGACATGTGAAGATATATTTTGCCACACAGTTTGACACAAAACCTCCGCGCTTTGCGATTGTCATGAATAGACCAAAAAGCCTTCACTTCAGTTATAAAAGATTTTTGGTAAACCAGATAAGAGAGAAGTTTGGTTTTGAAGGCGCACCCATTATCTTGGTAGCGCGCGCAAGAGGAGAAAATGATGAGCAAAGCAGTTAGCAGCGGCAATCTACTGCTTATAGGCTTCATGGGCGCAGGTAAAAGCACTTTGGCAAAAGAGTTGGCAAAAGAGCTTAAAAGCGTCTGCCTTGACACAGATAAAATCATAGAAAACATGGAAAGCAGGAAGATAAAAAAGATATTTGAAAATGAGGGTGAAGAGTATTTTAGAGAACTTGAACAAAAAGTAGCGTTTTGGCTTGAAAAAAATGTAAAAAACTCTATCATTTCAACAGGCGGCGGGTTTATAGCAGTTAAAAATCTAAAAAAAATAGGAAAAATAATATATCTGAAATCAACTTTTGAAGGTATCATAAAAAGGATCAGCGAACACCCGAAAGCAAAAGCGAAATTTGCAAAACGCCCCTTGCTGCAAGATAAGAAAAAGGCAAAAGAGTTGTTCAAAAAAAGGGGAGATATTTACGAAAAACTGGCCGATATTACTATAAATATTGAAAAATACAAAAATGAAAAAGAGATGGCAAAAGAGTTGATAAAGCTTTTTTAATTAAAAGCCCCCTTATGTAATATTTTCATTTGAAAAAATAGTGCCTGCTCTCATGTGAAAAGCTATCTGCAACTAAAAGAAGTTTTATAAGATTTAATTTTTTAAAACTTCTTTCATGTATCTATTTTTTCCATCCGCCGCCAAGCGCTTTAAAGAGCGATATTCCGCTGCTAAGCAATGCCTGATGCGTCTGCACTCTTGCAAGTTTTGCGCTTAACAGCGAGCGCTCCGCATCAAGTACGGATAAAAAGTCCACATTTCCGGCTTCATATTCATACTGCACCAACTCCAGCGTTCTGGCTATTGCTTTTTCATATTCAAGAGCATTTTTATGATTTAACTCTAAAAGCATACGCGATGATAGAGCATTATATACTTCGCTAAATGCGTTTAATACCGTTTTTTCATAATTTACCGCATTTATATCTCTTTGGATTAAGGCTATATCTACATTTGAGCTTGTTCTGCTAAAATCAATCAACGGCGCAATAAGATTTGCTCCCGCATTCCATGTAGATGCGCTGTTTTTAAATAGATTGTCTATATCTGCGCTGTTAAGTCCAAACAGTCCGGAAAGACTGATACTTGGAAAATATGCAGCGCGAGCTGTTCCGATTAACTCACTTGAAGAGATAAGCTGTTGAAAACTTGCTTCAATATCGGGACGATTTTCAAGTATGCTTGACGGTATATCGTTTGGCACAACTATATCGTTTGGCAAAGCAGCAAGTTCAATACCCTTATCGGCAAGCAGTTCTTTTACATCACGCCCCAAAAGAATTCCAAGAGCGCTGCTTGAAATCGCTATTTGCTGTTCTATATTATTTTTAGTAATTCTTGCAGATGTTAATAAAGCCTGCTGCTGCACCATCATGCTCTCTCTATCTGCGCCCTCTTCAAATCGTATTTTTGTCAATTCAAGCGTTTTTTCGCGCGTTTTAATCGTATCTTCCGTAATAGTAAGCTGTTCTTTTAATGATACAAGCGCAAAATAGCTATCTACAACACCGCTTGTCAGTGAAAGTTTAACTGTATCTGCGCTTGCCTGCGAACTAAGAAGTGCGGCTTTTGCGGCTCTGCTTGAAGAACGCACTCTGCCCCATAAATCTACTTCATAATTTAAAATAGCGCTTAAAGAGAAGTCGTTAAATAATGATCTCCTGCCCGCAGAACTATAAGCTTCTTCGCTTGTTTCTGTTCTTGCCGCACTGCCTTTCAGCGACAAAGACGGATACAAATCGGCATCTTTAACGGCTAAAGAAGCTCTTGAAAGAGATATGTTTAAAAGCGCAATTTCAAGATCTTTATTGTTGTTTAAAGCTTCATCTACAAGCGAGTTTAAAACTTCATCGTTATACTCTTTCCACCACTCTTTATTGATAGTTAAATTTGCATCTGTTACGCCAAAACCGGATGCCGCTATATCTGCGCTCTCTACGCTTTTAACATTAAGTTTTGGGGAAAACGAACAGCCGCCAAGCAGAAACGCCAAAAGCGCCAATGAAATGAGTTTAGTATTCACTGTTTTTGCCTCTTCTTTCTAATTTTCTCTCATATTTCTCTTTTTTATCAAGAAATCTCATATTTAATTTAGCAAGCCAGCTATAAAACAGCGGCACAAAAAATATCGCTATTGTCGTAGAAGCTATCATGCCGCCGATAACGCCCGTACCTATAGCATGACGGCTTGCAGCTCCGGCTCCCGAACTCACCACGAGCGGCGTAACTCCGAGCATAAAAGCCAAAGATGTCATGACTATCGGTCTGAAGCGCAATCTTGCCGCTTCTATAGTCGCATCAAATATATTTTTACCGCGTTCTTGCGCAAGCATTGCAAATTCTACTATAAGAATAGCATTTTTAGCCGCAAGTCCTATAAGCACAAGAAGTCCTATCTGAAAATAGATATCATTAGTTATACCTCTTAACCATACCGCAAGTATTGAGCCGAAAACCGCAAACGGTACGGCAGTTACAACTGCAAGCGGCATGAGCCATCTTTCATATTGTGCGGCAAGTATAAGAAATATAAATATAATACCAAACAAGAAAGCTTTAGCTCCCGTTCCTTCCATCGCTTTTTCCTGATAAGACGAACCTATCCATCCGATACCATACCCTTCGGGCAGTACGCTGTTAGCTACACTCTCTATCGTAGAAAGCGCATCTCCGGAAGTATATCCCAAAGACGGTTCGCCCATAATTTTTGCCGCAGGGAATACATTGTATCTATCTACGGTATCAGGTCCTACTATTTTATCAAATGTCAAAAGCGAACTCAACGGTATCAAATCGCCGCTTCTTGAACGCACAAAAATATTGTTAGCGTCTTCGGGCTTTTGCCTGTACTCTTGACCTGCCTGCATATTGACACGGTATGATCTGCCGTAAAGGTCAAAATCATTTACATAAAACGAGCCAAATGTCGTCTGAAGTGCGGCAAACGCATCATTTATCGCAACATTATAGGCTTTGGCTTTCTCTTTGTCTATCTGTACTTTAAACTGTGGAAATGTATTGTCAAATGTAGTTCTTACATTTGTCAATTTGCCTGTTTTTACAGCCTCTTCTACGATTTTATCGGCATACATTTTTAA
The DNA here is from genome assembly GCA_031270285.1 of Campylobacteraceae bacterium. GTDB lineage: Bacteria > Campylobacterota > Campylobacteria > Campylobacterales > Campylobacteraceae > JAIRKW01. Next base: position 15,207 of record JAISXY010000007.1, on the reverse strand, counting down.
ACTGTTCAAATCGCCGCCGGTCCTGTCCTGTATATACATTTCAAATCCGCCGGATATACTAAGTCCCATCAGCGCAGGCGGATTCAGCGTAAAAACGGTAGCTTCGGGCATACCAAAATAAAACATACCGTTTAATTTATCAGCTATGGCAAAAGAGCTTTGATTTGCATTTTTGCGCTCACTCCAGTCTTTCAATACGATAAACGACATTGCCGCATTTGTTTTTAAACCGCTTGCCATCATATCAAAACCGGAAATAACCGTTACCTGTTTTGTTTCCTCTAACGATCCTGCTATCATGTTAAACTTATCCGCCACTTCAATCGTTCTGTCTAATGACGATGCCGGAGGCAATTGTATAAGAGCAAGCAGCATGCCTTTATCTTCGGCAGGAACAAGTTCTGTCGGCACTTTGTCAAAAAGTTTAATCGTAAAGCCTATCAAAACGGCAAAACATAAAACCGCTATAACGCCGTATCTTAATATAAGCTTCACGCCATCTGTAAAAACGCTTGTTGACCAGTCAAAAAAGTCATTAAATTTTTGTACTATCCAAAACGGTTTAGGCTCATGTCTTGATAAAAATACAGCGCACAAGGCAGGCGTGAGCGTAAGTGCAACCATACCTGAAATAACAACCGATATAACTATAGTGATTGCAAACTGTTTATATATTTCGCCCGTAAATCCTCCCATGAATGAAACGGGAATAAACACGGCGCAAAGTATCAAAACAATAGCTACAACAGGACCTGTTACTTCCTGCATAGCCTGTACGGCGGCATCTTTGACAGATATATCAGGACGGCTGCGCAAAATCCTCTCTATATTTTCTATAACGATTATCGCATCGTCCACGACTATACCTATAGCAAGTACTAGACCAAACAGCGTCAAAAGATTGATAGAAAAACCGAATGCGTACATGCCCGCAAATGTACCGACAATAGAAACGGGAACCGCAAGCATCGGGATAAGAGTAGCTCTGATATTGCCCAAAAACATATAGATAATGAACATGACAAGCGCAATTGCTTCAATAAATGTCTTAACAACTTCATTCACGGAAATTTTAATAAAATCTGTCGTATCGTATGGGATATTATACTGCAGCCCTTCGGGAAATCCTTTATACAACTCTTCAAGCGTTTTATCTACGGCTTCCGCAGTCTCCAGCGCATTTGCGCCTGATTGTAAAAATACGCCTATGGCAATAGCCTCTTTACCGTCCAATTTACCCTGCGCATCGTATGATTCTATACCAAGTTCCACATCCGCCACATCTTTTAATCTCAAAGTAGAGCCGTCTGGATTAGTAAAAAGTATAATATCTTTAAACTCTTCCACGCTGGTAAATCGTCCGTCTGTCGTGATAGAATATGTATAAGCCTCGTTGCCTCTGTTTGGCGACTGGTTAAATTTACCCGGAGCAAATTGACTGTTTTGCTCTCTAACGGCGGAGAGTACGTCTGTCGGAGAGAGATTATGTTTTGAAAGCATATCGGGCTTCAGCCATATACGGATAGAGTAATTTTGACGGCTGAACAGTGTCGCATCGCCCACGCCCTTAACCCTTTTGAGCTGATCTATAACATTTATAAGCGCATAGTTTGCCATATATCCTACATCATGAGTGTTGTTATCCGAATATAGCGCAACTAATTTCAATATTGTGGAAGAGCGTTTTACGACGGTAACGCCATTTGCCTGCACTTCGGCAGGAAGAAGACCTATAACCTGTTGAACGCGGTTATTTACATCAATAGTAGCCTGATCCGGGTCTGTGCCGATTTTAAAAAGCACATTCATCATCATTGTACCGCTTGAAGACGAGGTAGATGTTATATACATCATGTTATCTACGCCGTTTATCTGCTGTTCCAATGGAGAAGCTACCGTACTGGCAATAGTTTCCGCACTTGCGCCCGTATAACTTGCTATGACCATGACCTGCGGCGGAGTAACCTGCGGATACTCCTCAACTCCCAAAGAGTTAATCGACACAACTCCCGCGATAAGCACTATGATAGAAAGTACGGTCGCAAAAATCGGTCTATATATAAAAAACTTTGAAAACATTATTTAGCCTTTGGTATGGGCGCTATATCAGCATCATCGCGTATTTTGGTGAGATTGTCCAGTATGATTTCATCTCCATCTTTTAAGCCGCTTTTTATGATGATTTCGCTGTTTTCTACTGTATTTTCGGTTATTACATAAGTTTTCTTTGCTTTGTTTTCTTTAACAATATACACATAAGTACCCATCGTGTCCTGCAAAACGGCTTTTTGAGGTATCGCAAATACATCGCGCTGTACAAGTCCCTCTATAGATACCCTGACAAAAAGTCCCGGTATCAAAACTCCGTCTTTATTGTCAAATGTTGCTCTTGCTTTGATGGTAGCAGTCTGCGGATCAACAAGATTGTCCAAAAAGTCAAATACGCCGAGTTTGTTATATGATTCGCCTGCAGGTGTAAAAATCTTTACAGGCAGTCTTGCATTTATAATATTTTTCCAACTCCCGCGCGCTAATGTATATCTCTTTTTCAAAAGTTCAATATCCGGCAATGAAAACTCCGCATATACGGGATTTGTCTGCGTAATAGTAGTAAGTATAGAGTTTGATGCGGCTGTGCCTACATAACTCCCCAAATCCTGCATATTTTGTCCGATATTGCCGCTTGCGGTAGCTCTTATCTTTGTATAATCAAGATCAACTTTTGCATTACTTAAAGCCGCTTTTGCCGCTTCTACCTGCGCTTTTGCCGTCTCATATCCGCTCAAAGCCTGATCATATTCTCTTTGGCTAACGGCATTTTTCTCATACAGTTTTTCGCTTCTGCGCCAATTTCGCTCTGCCTGTTTAAAAGCAGCGTCCGCTACCAAACCCTGCGCTTTTGCCACATCATAAGCCGCTTGATATTTAGCGGGGTCTATCTGATACAAAAGCGTACCCTCCGTTACAAACGAACCCTCTTTAAAAAACTTTTTTTCTAAAGTTCCCGGAACTCTTGCGACAACCTGTACCTGTTGAACGCTTTTTATTCTGGCAGGATATTCAAGATTGATCGGTACATCGCGTTTTTGCGCCGTAAAAGTATTTACGGGCAGCGGCGGCATAACAACAGCTCCTGCGGCACTCTGTCCCGCATCCGCACCCTTATCGCAGCCTGTAATAAAGAATAGACAAACAAATACGGCGACACTGTATTTAGATAGTAAAAATTTATGTGAACGCATATTTCATAACTCCAGATTATTAAATTTATGTGATGAAAATCACCTTTTGCAAATTGCACATTTTATCAAACATATATTAACAGTCAAAAACAAAAAAGCACCTTTTATCATGTTAATGCAATTTGCATTAATAAAATTAAATATTAAAACGAAAACTCTATTTTCCCGCCTTTAAACCCAACTTTAATTTCTCCGCCGTTCTTCAGCCGTCCGAACAATATCTCGTCGGTTAAAGCTGTTTTTATCTCTTCTTGTATAACTCTCTTCATCTCTCTTGCGCCAAAAGATACGCTAAAACCTTTTTTGGCAAGATACTCTTTAGCGCTCATGGAAGCTTTTATTTTTATATTTTTATCTTTCAATTGCTCTTCAATTTCATTTAATAATTTTTCTACTATTTTTATCATCTGCTCTGTTTTTAAAGGCTTAAATTCTACAACAGCGTCAAGGCGGTTTCTAAATTCGGGCGCAAAAAACTCTTTTACTGCTCTGGTTGTCTGATCATTTTCTACTTTTGTAAAACCAACCTGCGGCGATTCTTTCGTGCCGAGATTTGAAGTCATGATGATGATAACATTCCTGAAATCGGTTTTTTTACCGCTGTTATCCGTCAATGTTGCGCTGTCAAAAATTTGAAGCAAAATATTCAATAAATCTGCATGCGCTTTTTCTATCTCATCTAACAAAAGTACGCTGTAAGGGTGTTTTTTGATACTGTTTGTAAGCTGTCCGCCCTCTTCAAATCCTACATATCCCGGAGGCGAACCGATAAATCGGCTTACGGTATGTTTCTCCATGTATTCGCTCATGTCGTATCTTTCAAAATGCACGCCAAGCTCATTTGCTAACTGTTTCGCTGCTTCCGTTTTTCCCACGCCTGTTGGACCTGTAAAAAGAAACGAACCTATCGGAGAAGTCGGACTGCTAAGCCCTGCGCGCGAACGCTTTATGGCATGCGTTAAAACTTCTATCGCCTCGTCCTGTCCGAAAATCTTATTTTTTAATTTTGTTGAGAGCGTTTTTAAAACAGTCTCTTCATCGCTTGAAGCTCGCGGATTTGGAATGTTTGCCATGTAAGAGAGCGTATTTTCAATATCGGAAGGTTCAACGCATTTTTTGTTATCCTGCCGCAGATGAAATGAAGCGCATGTTTCATCTATTAAATCTATCGCCGAATCGGGCAAAAATCTGTCATTGATATATTTTTTTGCAAGTTCTACCGCAGTTTTTATCGTTATATCGGGCAACTCTACCTCATGATGTTTTTCGTAAATTTTTTTCAGTCCTGAAAGTATCTTATAACTCTCCTCTATATCAGGTTCTTTCACATCTATTGTTGCAAAACGGCGAGAGAGCGCTCTGTCTTTATCAAAATTATTTCTATACTCCTGATAAGTAGTCGCTCCTATACATCTTAATTTTCCGCTTGCCAAAGAGGGTTTTAAAAGATTTGCCAAATCAATATTGCTGCCGCTTGTAGAACCTGCCCCGACGATAGTATGTATTTCGTCTATAAAAAGTATCGCATTTGGTATATATTCAAGCTTTTCTATAATATCTTTCAATCTTTTTTCAAAGTCGCCTCTGTATTTTGTACCTGCAAGCAAAGAACCGATATCAAGCGTAAAAAGCTGACAATTTTTTAATATCTCCGGCGTTTTGCCTTTATTTATCGCAAGCGCTAAACCTTCTACTATAGCAGTTTTGCCGACTCCGGGCTCTCCCAAAAGCAGAGGATTGTTTTTTTTGCGGCGGCAGAGTATCTGCTGTACACGCCGTAACTCTTCCTTGCGTCCTACAAGCGGATCTATCAAACCTGCTGCAGCCTGTTTTAAAAGATTGATACAAAAATCCACTTCATCTTCATCAGATATATTTTTATCGGCGCACTCTACAATAGCATCCAGCAAATCATTTCTGTCAAGTCCTTTTTCGCAAAGCAGATAAACACCGTAAGAACTCTTCTCGTCAAATAAAAAATATATCATGTCATACAGTGAAGCCTCCGTTTTATCGGCTTTATTAACATGTAAAAGCATCTGCTCTATTGCGCGCGACAAAGCTAAAGTTTCAGCAGGCTCATAATTTACATTTAACGGCACTTTTGCATAATTTATCTCAAAATAACTCTCCAAAGAGCGTTTTATGTCCACTATATCTTCGTTTTTTATACCTAAAGAGTTTAGCAGGATTTGAATATCTTCATGTTCTAAAAGTATATAAAATATATGTTCTACCGTAAAAAATTCATGACGGTTTATTTTTGCAAAAGTTATTGCGCGATTAAACACCTGACTTAACTCTTGACTTAACATCGCTACTCCTCCTCCATAAATGCACGAAGCGGAAAACTGCTGGCTTTAGCGCTTGCATGAACCTGCGCTATTTTTGTTTCGGCTATCTCAAAAGGATAAATGCCGCATACTCCCCTGCCCTCTTCATGTACTTTCATCATTATATCAAATGCCGAGCGCGGATTATGCCCAAAATATAACATTAAGACTTTTATCACAAAATCCATCGTGGTAAAATCGTCATTCAAAAGATAAACTATATATTTTTTCGGCGTTTTTGCCTCTTTACGCACTTTTATGGCGGTATTTTTTTCTATCTTAGCCATCTTTCTACTCTTTCAAAATCCGTTCCAAATCTTTTTCCACAACGGCAGTACTTACAGCGCCGATATAATATTTATTGTCTGTTTTGCCTTCCCATATATCCGTTATATTTTGATATTTACCATCTTTCAATACTACTTTAAAAGGAAGCGAGATAAGGCTTTTATATTTTATATCTTCCGTTATCGTATCTGCCAAAGCTTTATTCGCAGGCGAATTTTTGGCTATAAAATAGTGCGCATTATATGGTTTTGCAAAATTTTCAATGATATATTTTTCATCTACATCTTCAAAATAACTAAGCCCGATAAGAGTCATATTGGAGATATATTTTAACTGCAAATTCATAAGCGCGCCCGCCTCTTTTTTGCATGGTTCGCAAAATGTGCCGAAAATATCAAATACCAAAACCTTATCTTCTCCGCCCTCTTGCACTAAACCGCCTTCTACTCTTTTAATCGTAATTTTGCCGCCGTACACATTTGTCAGCTCAACGCTCTCGCCTGCTTTCAATGCGCTGCTTTGAGGGATCGTTTCCTCTTTGGAAGAACTGCAGCCAAGCATTAAAACCAAACAAAAAACTGCCGTTAGATATCTCACTTTCTACTCCGCTGTTTAATTGTCTGAATTTTACCTTGCAAATGCTTAAAAAGCAGGCTATTATAGACTTTATTATGTTATAATCGTTTTCAAAAATCGGGAGTAGTTTATGAAAAAGATTTTATTTATTATAAGTGTTTTGCTTATTTCGCAGACTTTTGCGGTGGAAAGTCAAAATGATTTCCAAACGATAAACAGATTAAAGTACGGACAAGATTATATAGCCGTTGGAACTATCAGCGCAACGCATGAAGAGAATGTGAACTTTAAGCCAGATACGGCGGAATTTAGCATCACATATCTAACCGAAGGCGCTACTCCGAATAACGCTTCAAACCGCAATATCAAAAACATGGACGAACTTAAAAAATATCTAAAAACGCTTGGAGTTAAAGAGAGCGATATAAGCACCGCTCAGTATAGAAATTATCAGAGAGATGTAAAAGAGCCGCTTGGAGACAACTTGTTTGCAACAAAACTTACCGCAACAATCAAAACGTCCGAAGATAACATCTACAACGTCATACAACTGCTTGAAAAAAACGGTATTAGCAATCTAAAAAAAGATGACTACTCATCTCATGCAAAGTTATATCATTTTACCGTTGAAACTCAAGCCAAAAGTGAAAATGAAGCGAAGAAAAACGCCAAAGATATTTTTGAAAAAATATCAAAAACCCTGAAAAACAGCGGCATTGCGTATATTGACATAAGAGAGTACGAGACTAAACAAACTTTAGAAAATACACGAAATGTCAAAAAGTATTTTGTCTCAAACACAATAGATATTAAAACTTCAAATTTTGACAGCATAGGCAAGATATTTACAAAAGCGCAAGAACTAAAAATGACGATTAACAACAACCTGCATTACAGCGTTTCAGATGAGCAGAGAGAAAAAGTCGCAAAAGAGATTGAGGGCAAACTTTTTGAAAAACTTCAGGAAAAAGCGCAAAGGCTGATAACCAAGAAGGGCTTCTCTTTGGGCGCTCCATCAAATATACATATTCAAAATCCATACATAAGATACGATGATTATTATGAAAGCAACAATGCGATGTCCAATTATGCGCAGACAGATCAAATCCAAGCCGCAAATGAAGTGAGTATAGATCCGCCCTCAGAATATAAGACGAAATTTATCATAAGCGGCAGTTTTGATATACTTCAAGAGGTCAAGAGATAGATTTTATATAATCTTTTAAAATATTTGTCTGTTTGTGAGTGATGGTGGATTTTATCTTCTCCACGCTCATGCTCTCATGATCTACCCCATAATCGGCATCTTTCAAAAACTGCCACATGTAAACTATCTGCTCTTTAGTAAAGACGAGTTCATCGCCCTTGCCTCTTCTGCCGTTCAAATCTGCTAAAACCGCCTGAAGTATAGCCCGAAGCCTTTTTTCATCTTTTATCTTAAACAGCAAAGCGGCGATTTTTGAAGCTCTCATGGAGTTTTTAAATATATTTTGCAAATTATGATGATTTGATGCGAAAAATTTTGAGATTTCAAGCTCTTCGCGGCTAAGACTCAACGACTTTTGCACATCTTTAAAAATATGCTGCAATATCTTACCCTCATAATGCCTGTAAAAGTTTCCATCTTCCAAAAATGCCTGATATTTTCCCGCATCATGCAATAAAACAGCCCATTTTGCCGTTGTATCACTGCACAAATCAAGCGCCATCATTGTGTGAACAAATACCGAACCCTCTTTGTGATATTCGTTCTCATGCGAAATTTTTGTCAAATTATAAATAAAAGGGAAAAGAGCCTCAAGCGCTTTAAGTTCCAGCAAAGAGTAGAAAAAAACGGAAGAGTTTTGCGCTTGAAGCGCCTTTTTTGTCTCTTTGTAAATCCTCTCTTTTGACAACTCTTTCAGTTCATCTTCCAAGTTTAGCGCATACTCGTATAAGCTTTCATGAAACTTCCAGTCAGTCCCAAGCTCCGTTTTAAGTCTTGCGGCTCTTAAAATCCTTAAAGCATCTTCTCTAAAAGCTTCGGAGGTCGGGCGCAAAATCTTATTTTTTATATCGTTAATCCCTCCGAACGGATCTATAAACTCTTCGCTATCTTCGTCGTAAGCTATCGCATTTATCGTCAAATCGCGCCGCTTCAAATCCTCTTTTAAACTTACATTTTTTGTAAAACATTCAAAATCAAAATGCTTTTTGCCGCTCTTTTTTTCAGTTCTTGCCAGCGCATATTCGCCCTCTTTTTCGGCATGAATAAACACAGGAAACGACTTTCCTACGCTTTTAAAGCCAAGAGATAGCATCTCATCAACATTTGAGCCGACAACCACATAATCTTTGTCGCTGTTTCTTCGCCCGAGTATCAAATCCCGCACAGCGCCGCCGACTAAATATTTTTTCAAATAACAGCCTTTTAAAAGAAAATATAAATATGATTATAGCAAAGCATACAAAAATAATCCGTACTCTTATCAATCCCGTTTTTGTTTTTTAAATGCGAGATAGAGCAAATATACAAAAACTATCCATGCAGGGACAGCCAGTACCGAGTAGAGCATTCCAAAATCAGGAGTTGCCATAACTGCCAAAACAAAAACCACAAACGCTAAACAAAGATAATTCCCAAAAGGATAAAAAATAGTCGGAAATATCGTCTTCGCTCCCTCTTTATCTTTGGCTTTACGAAAAAACAGATGCGCTAAACTTATCATAGCCCAATTGATAACCAAAGCCGCCACAACTATCGACATAGCCTGCTTAAAGGCTTCATGCCAATGCGGCAAAAAATAGTTCAAAGGCACAACCATGAAAGTAAGCGCCGCCGCCAGCCCCATAGCTGCTATCGGCACTGCGCGGATATTTAATCTTGAAAATATTTTAGGAGCGTTGCCTTGATAGGAGAGTCCGAAAAGCATTCTGCTTGTGGCATAAACACCGCTGTTAAACACGGAAAGTGCGGCAGTTAGGATAACAAAGTTCAAAATGCCCGCAACATGTCTGAAACCGATATCGGTAAATATCATGGTAAAAGGACTTGACTCTTTTGTAAGATTGCTCCAGTGATAAAGCGAGAGTAAGACCGCGATAGTTCCTATATAAAAAACCAAAATGCGAAATAGAACTTGATTTGTTGCTTTTGGTATCGTTTTTGTGGGCTCATCTGCTTCAGCCGCCGCTATTCCTACAAGCTCCAATCCCCCAAAAGAGAACATGATAATAGGTATCGCCATGACAAGTCCATACAGTCCGTTTGCAAAAAAACCGCTTTTATTTTCCATGCCAACAGGCGCTTCCCAAAGATTTTTAAGACTAGCGTCAGGCACTAAACTTGTATTTATAAAAAGTATATAAAGACCGAAAACTATCATGGCGATAATAGCGCTTATCTTGATGATGGAAAACCAAAACTCCACTTCGCCGAACACTTTTACCGTTGAAAAGTTTATAACATTTATAATGATAAAAAATATGAGCGCGCTTATCCATGTAGGAAGTTCCGGAAACCAAAACTGCATGTAAGCCGCAACTGCCGTAAGTTCGGAGATACTCACCATCACATAAAGTATCCAGTAATTCCATCCTGCCAAAAATCCTGCAAAATCGCCCCAATATTTATGCGCAAAATAGCTAAACGATCCGGCATTTGGCTCTTCGGTCATCATCTCTCCAAGCTGGCGCATTATCAAAAAAGCCAAAAAGCCCGTGAGCGCATATCCGACAAGTACGGCAGGACCCGCTAAAAATATAGCGGGACCAGTCCCCAAAAACAGACCCGTCCCAACAGCCCCTCCAAGCGCTATAAGTTGAATATGTCTGTTTTTTAAAGCTCTGTGCAGTTTTTTATTATTCATTACATTTCCCTTTTAAAAATTTGTAGATTACCAAAAATTTCTGAAAATATGATATAAATTAGAACAAAATTATAGTTTTGCACTGCTTTTGATATGTTAATCAATTTTTTTTAAAAAAAATAATATACTTCTATCAAAAAAACAAGAGAAGAGTTTATGTTAAAAAGCTTTACATGCATACTGTTTTTTATCTCTCTATTTTTTACGGGCTGCGCGTACAAAACTACAACAAACGAAATTGCGCGATTTGACAGTGTGCTGCAGGAAAATAGCTGCGATTTTTCACTTGTGGACAAAAAGTTAAAAAACGGCGACGATATAATACTCTGGAGCATCCAAGGCGGAGCGCTTGCCAGAAATTGCAAAGATTTTGCAAAAAGCACCGAAATGTTCGACGAAGCCGAACTTCATTATAAACTTGATGTAGATATGAAAAATCCCATGCTTGAGATAAGCGATAAAGCAAAATCCATCCTGATAAACAATAACGCCAATCCTTACGAGGGGGGCGTACATGAAAAGATATTGGTAAATACATACAAAGCGCTCAATTTTTTAGCCCTGAATGATAAGGCAAATGCAAGAGTAGAGATCAATAGAGCGCTTGAGAGACAGCGCATAGCAAAAGAGTATTTTGCAAACGATATAGCGTATCTGGAAAAAAAGAATGCCGCAAATTTGAAAGAGCTTAAAAATACTCAGGATTTGTACAATACTCTTGTTACATTAAAAGCCGAGCGGGATGCAAAAAAGAGCGGCGTAAAAACCGATGTGCAGACTCTTAACTTTAACGAAAATTCTATTGATGTGGCTTTTAACAGATACACTCAAAATTCGGCGAGTGCGGCATATGCCGACTTTATAAATCCGTTTACAACTTATCTTAGCGCACTTTTTTTGCTCAACGACAGAAGTTACCAAAGAGCTGTGGATCTGTTTAAAGAGGGATTGCAGATGGATCCTAAAAATATGCAGATAGCCAAAGATTTTGCGCTGGCAGATAAGATGGCGGGCGAATTTAATGCCAACTTCAAAGAGCATTTTGTATGGCTGCTATATGAAAACGGACTTGGGGCGGTAAGGGGAGAATTTATAATTGACTTGCCGCTTTTTTTGGTGTCAGACTCATTGATATACTCAGGCATCGCTCTGCCCACACTTGAACCGCGCTCGCTCTCTTATCCTTTCTTGTCAATCAAAAATAACTCCGGAGATAATTTCAGAACATATGTCATAGCAGATATTGACGCTATAATCGGAGCCGAATTTAACAAAAGGTATCTTGGTTTGGCCGCAGAAGCTATCATAAGCGCAGCGGCAAAAACTATCATACAAAAACAGTTGGATGATGTTTATCCTGTTTTGGGATTTTTGGGATTTATCTATCAAATAACCACAACAAAAGCCGATACAAGGAGCTGGAGCGCCCTGCCCAAGAGATTTGAGGCGGCGAGTATCCCAATAAAAGATGGAAATATCATAATTGTTGACGAAAATGGAGTAATATTACATGAAGAGTTTTTGCAAAACGACAAAAATGTTATAATTTACCTGAAATCTTCGCAAAAAGGTCAAATTATAACGCATAAAATATATCTTTAAGGAGATGGAAAATGAGAAAAATATTTTATTTTTTAGCGTCTTTGGCGCTTTTTTTTACGGGCTGCGCGGATAAATCGCCGCAGATAAACACTTCAAACCCAAACATTATCTTTGAGAGCGACAGTTTGGGCGAGTGGTTTGTTTTACAAAATGTAGTCTCTCTCAAAAGAACTGACGGGTTCATTGAGATTGAAATAACGGGCAAAAACCACAGCTCTTCCAAGCAGGTTTTGACTTACAATATCGACTGGTACGACCAAAACGGCTTTATCATCAAATCCATTTTAGTCAAACGAAAAATAGCAAGCGTGGAAAGCGGTAAATCCATAATCATACATGCAGTAAGTCCAAGCGAAAATACGGCAAGTTACAAAGTTCGTTTCGGCATACCAACTGAAGATGACGAGTTGAGAGAGCAGAATGTAAATTTAAGAGAGCATAAAGGAGAATGAAAATGCAAAGAAAAGTATTGACAAAATTGCTCATAGCGGCAATCGGATTTGTTTTGGTCGGCTGCACGCAGCAAGCGCCCCGTTATGTAGGGGTTGATAACCCTGAAGTTCAAGCGGTCATATCTATGGGGCTTGACAGGCAGGATTTTGAAAAAGCGGCGGCTGATGCGGTGGATTCGCTACTTAGATCCGGCGTACTTAGCAAGCCGGACGGCGAGAAATATGTCGTAGCAATAGGCAGGATCATAAACGATACCACGCAAAAAATAGACACGGATCTGTTCATTAAAAAGATAAGAACGTCTATACTAAGTTCAGGCAAAGCGGTCGTTACTTCAGCTATAACCGCAGGCGGAAATGATGATGAACTTATCTATCAAACGAGAGATTTGAGAGCTGATGATGAGTTTCAGCAGGATACCATAGCGGAAAAAGGTACGATTTTGGCGCCGGATCTTTCGTTAACAGGCAAGATAATACAACAGTCAAAGACTATAGATAAAAACAAATTGGTAGAGTTTTACTTCCAACTCACACTAACAAATCTCAAAAATGGACTTGCCATTTGGGAAGAAGAGAGCATCATCGGTAAAGTCGGCGATAAAAAGTCTGTAAACTGGTAAATATGGATAAACTGCCGTGTGATTTAAGCGCGGCAGTTTGCTTTTTCTGACATTGCAAATGCACGTACAGCAGTCCGTTGCCCCTCACTCCATTAATACCTATGTCTGTTTTCCGTCATTGCGAGAAATACGGGTATCCAAATGCGCAAAAGGTGTTAAAAATTACCGCGCCGTAAGTGGCAACTCATGATGAAAGAAGTGAAAATGATAAAAAACCAATAAGCCAACCAAAAGCAAAAAACAATTAAAATGCATTCTATTTAGCAATAAAGGTTTAAAATGTTAAAAAAGATATTTACAAATACATATATGGCTTTGTTTGTGTATATTACGATAATCTCCTATATTATGGGTTTTATATATGCAGCTTTAATTGGCAGTATGCAACATTCTGTTTTATCGCTATTATCTTTTCTGTTTTTGTTTATTCCACTCTTTTTTCTTGGACGTTTTTGGGCTAAAAAATTTATAAAAGAGGTGAATTTTACAGCCAATTTCGCACTTTTTGCACCGTTGATATATACTCTTTTTTGTTTGAATTTAGCTTTTGTACTCTCGGGCTGGAGTTATGCGAACGAACATTTTTTAAGGATTGCTCTTATTTCAAATCCTCTTTTCATCGTACCAAATTTTCTACTTATATTTACAGGTAAGCCGATGTACGCTTTTTTGCTGCAAATCATATCATACGGGATGTTTGGCGCGGGATTTGCTCTGGCTTTACGAAAAAAAGGGTTGCTAAAGTTTTCCAAAAATATAAAAATTTTAACTTTCATCTCTTTGATATTATCGCTTCTTTGTATATCTCAATGGTTTTTTAGAAATTCTCATTTTCTGCCCTATTCTGTCGCCAAAATTGAGAGCATTGATGACAGCGGCTCTTTTGAACCATCCATAACAGCTTTAAGGAATGAGCCTTCCTTGAAATTTGAAGATGATTTTCCAAATCTTGACGGCGCAACCGCTCTTTGTCCGATATTTTTCTCAGCATATAAAGCCATATATCCGAAAACAGAGTATGATTTCAAATATGCCACCTGCTCGTCAACACCGTACGCTTACGGGGGACTTATAAATGGCGAGGTGGATCTTATATTTGCCCTGTCTCCATCAGACGAACAGTTACAAAGGGCTGCAGAAAACGGTGTGGAGCTTATCTTGACGCCTATCGGCAAAGAGGCTTTTGTATTTATGACAAACATGGAAAATCCCGTTAAAAACTTAAGCGTAGAGCAAATAAGGCAAATTTACACAGGTAAAATCACAAACTGGCGCGAACTTGGCGGGGAAGATGAGAAGATATTGGCTTTCCAGCGCATTAAAAATTCAGGCTCTCAAACGGCTATGGAAAAGTATGTCATGAAAGGACTGACGTTTAAAGCGCCGATAAAAGAAGAGTTTCGTACTATGAACGGCATGATGGAAGGAGTAGCAGACTATAGAAATGCAAAAAACGCCATAGGATATTCGTTTAGATATTACGCGACCGTTATGAACGGAAGCGAAAATATCAAACTCTTGAATATTAACGGCATAAGTCCAAACATTGAAAATATCAAAAATAACACTTATCCGTTTGCGGCCGAATTTTACATCGTAAGTACGCAAAACAGTTCCGAAAACTCTAAAAAACTGATAGAGTGGTTTTTGAGCGAAGAGGGACAAATGCTCATCAAAGATGTGGGTTATGTGCCTTTAAAAGAGTTTTGATGAAGTGGACTTCGTGCCGATAACAAAATCGTTAATGATATTTTTACTCGCAGGTTTTTGCGAGATAGGCGGCGGATATCTCATCTGGCTGTGGCTAAGAGATAACAAACACTGGAGTTTGGGACTTTTGGGCGGAATTATCCTTGTATTTTACGGGGTAGTAGCTACTTGGCAACCTTCAAATTTTGCCAGAGTTTATGCAACTTACGGCGGAATTTTTATCTTGATGTCCATGCTTTGGGCGATGAAATTTGATAAATTTATACCCGATAAATATGATATTATAGGAGTTATTGTAGCGCTGATCGGTGTTTTTATCATCTATTTCGCTCCAAGAGGATAATAAGTTTTTCCATTTTTGAGTTTTGTTTGCTACAATACTGCTTTTATTATAAGAGAGCATAATGGTACAAATAAACAATATAACTATGCGATTTGCAGGGCAAATTTTATTTGAAGATGTAAGCTTGAAACTTGATAGCGCAAAACGTTACGGGCTTATCGGAGCAAATGGCGCCGGCAAAAGCACATTT
>JAISXY010000006.1 GCA_031270285.1 Campylobacteraceae bacterium | reverse complement strand
TCGCGGGAATGACATAATGGAAGTGTGAATGACACATGAGGGAACGGAAATGACGTAAGAGGTGGATTGCCACGCCGATTTCATCGTCTCGCAATGACAGAGGGAGAAATGGAAAGACACAAGAGAACATGGGAATGACGTAAATAGTTGTGTCATTTTGGACTGTCTATCATGAGGGAATGACACACTCTCTCTTTGTCATACCCGCGGAGGCTGGTATCCAAAAAAACATACAAAATAAGGTTTTTTAGTTTTATGCGCTTTTACTTTATTTAATATGCAAAGTAATTTAGTGCACTTTAAAGGAAACATTTTGCTTGTGTCTATCATTTTATTTGTTTTCGTGATGCGCGCATTAAGAGAAGCGTTTGTTGAGGATTTGGGTGTCTATGCATTTTATTTGTTTTCGTGAGCATGATATGAGAGGAAGCGGGAATGACGGAAGACTAAAGTGCAATTACTTTAGTAACTACACTTTAAAGACTTTAAAACAAAACTGTTTTTGATTTATCCATCGCTTTATAAACGGAAGTATCAAGCATCTTACAACTCTTGCCAATAAAGATACGGATAACCGTTGTTTTTGCTTGCATCTATCTTCCATGGATGAGTATCATTGTCTCCAAATTTCCAACCAAGTCCACCCAAACCATCGCCATTTATAGCATCTTCATAAGTGTTTTGATCTTGAAGTTCTACTATAGCTTTGTCTTTACCGTTTTCTGCGCTCTCAGGAACTATACTTTCATTTATAAGCATGTAGGAATTAGCGAAGTTATTGATTACGACCGAAGCCGTTCGTATCTCTCCAACTACACGCTTAGCAAATAAGTTTGTACTGTTTACCGATATAGCTTGATTTGCGGCAACGCAATTAGTTATACTGCCTATAATACTACCCCATCCGCCTCCTATATCATCACCGACATATCCTGCAATACCGCCTATAAAAGCATATGATGGATTTACCAAAGTAGAAATATTGCCTATCGCATAAGAGTTGGTTACATTGCCACCGTTGACAGCTGATGTAATGCCGCCTGCAAACACAAAACCCGAGGAAGTAGTAACATTTCCAATAAAATAAGAGTCGATTATATTGCCAATGTTTACAGAGCCTGTAATACCACCAATAGTCCTGCCTTTAATATTCCCTGTAGAGTAAGAACCTGTGATGACACTTCCATCTATAACAACTCCTGCAATTCCGCCTGCATATTCGCCGGATGTTATATTTCCATTTGAATAAGAGTTTATTATACTGCTATTATTGATAACTCCTGCAATTCCGCCTGCATAAGCAAATGAACCGGAGGAAGTAACATTTCCAATAGTATAGGAGTTAACAATACTGCCACCGTTAACATACCCCGCAATTCCACCTGTGGTACCTCTTGCAATGGGAGGGCTTTCAGGGGGATTGAAGTGATTATAAATACCACCGGTTGCAATCTCAACTCCAAGATCGCTGACGCTTCCCGTCAAATAGCCGAAAAGCCCGGCATATATTGCGTTAATATTGATATAAAGACCTGCTATTGTGTGGTTATTGCCATTAAAAACACCCGTAAACGGATCGGTATCATTGCCTATAGGAAGCCAACTATTTCCATCTAATACTATATCATTCAAAAGAATATAATTTCCGCTTAAGTTAGTTCTTATGGCATTTAATTCTGCTTGGTTAGTTATCTCTATCACAATAGGCGCATTAACAACAATCTCAGCAACATTACTTGTCTCATTTGCAGTTTTAACTCCACTAGCATTATTATTTGTATTTGTAACTACTACATAATAATAGAAAGTTCCTATTTCATTTGTTTGTGGAGTAAAACTATCTGAAGTTTCTCCATTTATAAGAGTTCCTCCATCATTTAAGCTTACATTATTTGAGTACCATTGATAACTTAAGTTTCCTCCATCATCTACGGTTGCTGTTACATTAAGATGAGATGGAACAGTGTTTTGAGTATAGGCAGCATTTTGCGGATTAGAAGTAATAGTAGGAACTTGAGCGTCTGTAATAACTTGAGGATTGCTGTTGCTACTGCCACCACCTCCACAGCCTATCAAGAAAAGAGCAAAAAGAAAAGGGAACATTTTGGATTTAACAAAAGATAAGAGATTAAACCTGATTTGTAAGAGTATCATTGCAAACTCCTTTTGTTTGAAATGCCTTTATTAATATAAATTATAAAATTATACCAAGAAATTATTATTAAAATCAATATGGTGATATTTTTTTAAGGAAAATTTGTTTACATAAACCTATCAGTTTAAATATTTGCCTTATTTTAAAATAGTGCGATAAAACTTTATTATTTACTTGTAGTGGTTTAGTAATAACTTTTGTGCAAAATTTCAACATGAAAATTTTTAATAAAGGAGTTTTGGCATGTCAAGCGGAAAAAGTATTTTTTTAGGGTTGATTGAGCAACTTTTAAATGCAAAAAGCTTAAGCAGAATTGATACGAAAAGCTATCTATTCATATTGGCGGTGATTTTGGCGCTTTTATGCGTTGGTCTTAATGCGAGTACCATATATCCGATAGATAGGGCGCAAATGCTAAAAGAGGGAAGGTTTGACTTTAAGGTTGAGTTTGACAGGCAGATAAAAAGCGGCGATTTTAAGGTTCTTATCAACGGTAAAGACTACAAAGAGGTTTTTAAAAAGCAGGGTGAGTTTATAGAAAATGAGGATAATTTAAACGCATCGGCTTTAGTAGTAAAAGAGGTATTTATAGCAAAAGAGGGAAATTACAAAGTGGAAGTTGTCGTTGACGGGAAGAAAGACGAGGTCAATTGGCAAGTATATGCGCCCGCTTTAAAGCCTAAAGCCAAAAATGTGATACTCTTTGTCGGGGACGGTTTGTCGGTCGCACACCGCACGGGAGCAAGGATACTCTCCAAAGGCGTCAGTGAGGGAAAAGCAAACGGTCGTTTGACGATTGACGATTTTCCGTATATGGCATTTATCGGCACTTCAGGCACAGACTCCATAGCCACAGACAGCGCAAACTCCATGAGCGCTTACATGACGGGTCATAAGTCCGGAGTAAATGCTATGGGCGTTTATGTAAGCCGTGCCAAAGATTCGTTAAATCACCCAAAACAGGAGACTTTAGGCGAGTTAATCCGCCGAACTTCCGATAAATCTTTTGGCATAGTAAGCGATGCGGAGCTTGAGGACGCTACGCCTGCGGCTGTTGTCGCACATACAAGAAGAAGGTCTGATAAAGAAAAAATAGTAGATATGTTTTACGGCGTCAAGCCCGATGTTATGCTTGGCGGCGGTTCGGCTTACTTTTTACCTAAATCCGTTCCGGGCTCCAAACGCAAAGACGATATTGACTATGTCGCAAAATTCCAACAGGACGGTTATGCTTTGGCAACGGACGCCGCTTCGCTAAAAGAGGCAAAAAGCAAAACCGATAAGCTTTTAGGTCTGTTTCATCTTGGCAACATGGACGGCGTACTGGACAGGAAATTTTTGAAAAACGATGTTACGAAAAAATTTCCAAATCAGCCTGATTTGACCGAGATGACATCTGCCGCTTTAGAGGTATTGTCAAAAAACAAAAACGGATTTTTTCTCATGGTGGAGGGCGCTTTGATAGATAAAGCTTCACATCCGCTGGATTGGGACAGGGCATTGTACGATACGATAATGTTTGATAAATGCGTTGCTATCGCCAAAGAATTTGCCAAAACCCACCCCGATACGCTGATAATAGTAACGGGGGATCACACGCACGGTGTCTCTATCATAGGAACGATTGATGATGAGAAAAAGGGCGATATGCGTGAAAGAGTCGGAGTTTATGCGGATGCGGGATTTCCAAATTATCAAGATATAGATAAAGACGGCTATCCCGATACTCCGGACGTTTCAAAAAGATTGGCTGTTTTTGCAAACAATTTTCCTGATTATTACGAGACTTTCAGACCAAAACTTGACGCTCAGTTTGTGCCTGCCGTGCGAAACGAGAAGGGCGAATATGTGGCAAACGAAGCGTATAAAAATGTTGAAGGAGCGGTATTTAGAGAAGGAAATATCCCGCGCAATACCGACACGGGAGTACATTCTGTGGACGATATGATAGTACAGGCGTTTGGTCCGGGCGGTGAAGCTATAAAAGGCTACATGGATAATACTGAACTTTTTAGAGTGATTGTAGATGCGTTAGCGCTTGGAAAGGCTAAAAAATAGACCTTTTAAAGCTTATTCTAATCTTTTTGCTTCTTGGCGGCATAAGCAGCGCTGAGGAGCGGATTGGCTTTGATGAATTGTATGAAAATACGGGAGTTTTAGGACTTAGCTTTTCGCAAAAAGTCAAATCTCTTGCAGGCAAAGAAGTCGTTATAAAAGGCTTCATGGCGCCGCCTTTGAAAGCCAAATCAAACTTTTTTGTGCTTACAAAAGCGCCTATGGCTTTGTGTCCGTTTTGTTCGTCAGATACGGATTGGTCGGCGGATATTGTGGTGGTGTATCTAAAAGAGCATCAAACTTTTGTCCAATACAATGCAATTATACAAGTGGACGGGGTATTGGAATACGGCTCATGGAGAGATGAAAGCAGTGGTTTTGTAAGCTTGCTTCGCTTAAAAAACGCTTCTTTTAAAAGATTATGAAAAAAATTACTTTAAAAAATGTAAGAGTTCGTTTTAAAGAGCATGTAGCGCTTGATATTCCCGCACTTGAGATAGGAAGCAGGGTTAAGCTTGCCGTTATGGGAGAATCGGGCAGCGGTAAAAGCACGCTGCTTAACATTTTATGCGCTCTTGAAGAGATAAACTGCGGCATGATATTTTGGAATAACACAAGGATTGATACTTTAAATCAGATGCAAAAAGACAAGTTTAGATACGATAAGGTTGGACTGGTTATGCAGGATTTTTATCTCTATTCGGGGCTTTCGGCACTGCAAAATGTCTTGCTGCCCGTCAAATTTCATTATCTTAAAATTCCAAAACCGCTTGTTTTTAGAGCAGTTGATTTATTGAAGCGTTTAAATATCACACAATATTCAAAAAATATAGACACCATGTCCCGCGGCGAAAAACAGAGAGTGGCGATTGCCAGAGCGCTGATAAACTCTCCGCAAGTTATCATCGCAGACGAACCCACGGCAAGCCTTGATACGCAAAACAGTCTGCATGTAACAAAACTGCTTTTATCTTTAGCGGACGAAATGGGAAGCGCTCTTATATGCGCCACTCATGATAATATTTTATCCAATCATTTGACGCATCATCTTTGGCTTGAAAAGGATAAAAAAATAGAGGCATTTTTTGCATGATAGAGCTTGTTTTTGTTGATATTAAACGAATGTGGCTTGGCGCTTTGGCGATTATTTTATTAAGTGCGGGAGTTATCTGCTTCGGACTTTTTATAACATTGCAGGAACGCGCTTTGCGTGAGGGAAGCGCAAAGGCGGCAGAGAGGTTTGATTTGATTGTGGGTGCGGCAGGCAGCGAAATACAGCTTGTTTTGTCCACAGTGTACCTGAACTCTTCGCCTCTGCCGCTGCTGGAAGGCAGATATTATCATGAGATATTGGAGAACAATCTCACTGATTGGGCTGCGCCGATAGCTTTTGGAGATTACTATTTTGATTTGCCGATCATCGGCACAAACGCCGCTTTAATAACAAACAACAATCAAGACAGGCTTGAAAAAGGCAGAATGTTTTCAGGCGGTTTTGAGGCGGTTGCGGGAGTTGATTCGGGATTATATACAGGTAAAAAATTTACTCCGCTGCACGGAAAGGCGGAAGAGTTTGATTCGCACCTGCATGAACATATAGAGATAGAGTATGAAGTTGTAGGTATAGCGCCTCGCTATAACAATGCATGGGACAAGGCTATTTTTGTGCCGATAGAGAGTGTGTGGGAAACGCACGGCTTGCTGCATGAAGAACATGAAGATGAGCATGAAGATATGCACACATTGGGCAGCGGTGAAATTCCGCCGATTTCAGCCGTGGTCGTAAAGCCAAAAAGTATTGCGGGCGCTTATGAACTTCGCAGCATGTATAGAAAAGATTTGACGCAAGCCGTATTTCCCGCCGAAATACTGACAAAACTTTATGCAACGCTGGGGGACATCAGCAGGATACTAACCAAAATCAATTTGGGTGCGCAAATACTGGCAATATTTATTATAACGGCTATCTCATTAATTTACTTAAAGTTAAAACAGCAGCAAATTGCGCTTTTAAGAGCTTTGGGCATTAGTTTTTACCGCATATTTTTTCTCATTTGGTCTGGATTTATACTGCTTATATCCACAGGCGTAATACTGGGAAGTGCGCTTGGATTTTTGGGCGCAAAATTTATATCGGG